>CAMURM010000091.1 GCA_947097535.1 uncultured Selenomonas sp. | reverse complement strand
GCGAGTACCTCAAGTGCATCCGCCGCACGCACGCCGGGATTGATGGCGAAGAGTTCGTAGGGCAGGACATAGACGCGTCCGTTCTTCACGGCGTCGACGTCCGCCCACGCTTCGCTCTCCTGCAAGTCGCGGCGCATCTTCGGCTCAAGCGTTTCCGTCGGGCCGTGCACGATGGCGAAGATGATCGAGGGGTTTTCGCGTGCGACGAACTCCATGGAAAGCGGCAGATAGCCGCCGTCGCCCTCGGCGCGGTCGGCGATGTTGCCGCCGCCGAGCAGCTCGATGAGTCCGCCCGTGAAGCATTTCTTCGTGCCCATGTTGAAGCTCTCGGGCGAGCCGAAGACGAGCAGGCTCTTGGGCGGCGTGCGCCCTGCGGCGCGTTTTTCAACCGCCGCGAGCTTGTCCTTGATCGTCTGCACCTCTTTTGCGGCCGCCTTCTCATCGCCCGTGAGCTTGCCGTAGAAGGTCAGTGCATCGAAGAGCGAGGGCACATCGTCGAGTGCTTGGATATAGATGGGAACGCCTGCATTGCCGAGCGTCTCTTCGAGATCGGTGTGAAAGGGCACGTTCGTGCCGATGACGAGATCGGGCTGCAGGGAGAGGATCTTCTCTATGTCGGGCTGGTGGATGATGCCGACTTCCTCAGCCTGCGCCGTCTTCTCCTTGACCGTCTGCGACAATGCCTGCGAAGTCGGCTTGCCGACGACGAAGTCTGCGCCTCCCGCCGCGACGAAGAGATCGAGGTTCGAAGCGTTCAATATGACGACGCGCTTCGGGTGCGCGGGCATGGTGACTTCGCGCCCCATGCTATCCTTCGCCGTCAGCTCCTTCGCCTGCGGCGCTTCCTGCGCACGCGGCAGGAAGATGAAGACGACAGCCGCCGCGAGGCACAGGAGCGCGATGATGATACCAAACTTTCGCATTGAAAACCTCCTTAATGTAGAATCGTAGAAGTAGAATCGTAGAAATCAACTGGAGAAAGCGCGAATAAAGCTAAAACTCCTGATACCGTTTCATGCGCCGGACGCTCCAGCCGAAGGCGAGCGCTGTCAAAAGCGCGAGCACAACGAAGGACGAGAGCGCACCGCCGTCCCAGCCATCTGCCTGCAGCAGTGCGTTCGTATGGGCGAGCGGCAGCAGGGAGACGAGATGCTGTATGATCTCGGGCAGGTTGGCGATGGGAAAGAAGGAGCCGCAGAAGAACGTCATCGGCGTGATGAAGAAATTGATGATGACGGAAAACTGCTCCTGCCCGCGAATAGAAAGGCCTACGGCGACGCCGAACGCTGCGAAGCAGAACGCCGTGAGCACGAGTCCCACGAAGCCCGGCACGGCGAGCAGCCGAATGTCGAAGAAGAGCCAAGCGGCAAGGAAGACCGCCGCTCCCGCGAGTATCGCTCGCACAGCGCCCGCAAGCGCGATGCCGAAGACGATCGAAGCGTCGCTCACGGGACTCATGCGCAGCACGGAGAACGTGCGGAAGTAGAAGCGTGCGGCGCTGACCGAGATCGCCGTCTGCTGGAAGCCGTTCATCATGACGGTGATGGCGAGCATCCCCTTGGCGAGGTAGGCGATGTAGCCGCCCGTGACTTCGACGGCGCTGCCGAGTCCCCAGCCGAAGGCGAGCAGGTAGATCATCGGAAAGAGCAGCCCCGAGAACAGGTAGCCCAAGCCGCCGATTCGATGGACGAGCATCGCCATCTCGCGCCGAAAGACCGGCCAGAAGCCAAGCGCAGTCACGAACACTCCTCCTCATGCGAAAGGCGCAGGAACGCCTGCTCAAGATCTTTTGCATCGCCTGCCGCCGCGCGTATGCCATCTGCCGTATCGAGGGCGCGCAGTCTGCCCGCGCGCAGGAAGGCGATGCGCCCGCAGAGTCTCTCCGCCTCTTCCATGTAGTGTGTCGTGAGGAGCAGCGTTTTTCCTGCATCGCGCAGCTTGCGTATGAGCGCCCAAACCTCCTGCCTGAGATCGGGATCGAGTCCCGCGCTCGGCTCATCGAGAAGCAGCACGGCGGGATCGGTCATCGCCGCACGCGCGATGACGGCGCGCCGCTTCATGCCGCCCGAGATTTCTTCGGGACGCTTATCAAGAAAGTCCGAGAGGTGATACCGTTCCGCTGTCTGACGAACCATTTCTTTGGCATCGTTGATACCATAGAGCCGTGCGTAGGAAAGCAGACTCTCTCCGACGGTCAGCTCGCTCTCCAGCGTATTTTCCTGCGGCACGAGTCCGATGAGACGGCGAAAGCGCACGCTGCGCTTCGCCGCATCCTCGCCGCATACATGGATCGTGCCCGCATCGGGCCTTGCCAGTCCCGCGACGAGGCGGATGAGCGTCGTCTTTCCTGCGCCGTTCGGACCCAGAAGCCCCATGACCGTGCCTTTTTCCACGTCGAGCGTCACGTCTTCGAGGATTTTCTTGCCCTTGCGGCTGCATGAGACGCCGGCGATGGCGATTACCGTCTCCTTTGTGCTCATACGGCTTTCGCTCCATCGGCGACGCGCTCGGGCAGACAGAGCTTCGTGCGCCTTCCCGCAATCGTCACGTCGCGGACGACGCTCTCGACGCCGTAGAGTTCGCGCACGAGGGCTTCGGTGAAGACCGCCTCGGGCGCACCGTCGGCGAGCACCTGCCCGTCGTGGATGGCGATGATGTGGTGGCTGTAGCGCACGGCTTGATTGAGATCGTGCAGCACCATGACGACGGTCAGCCCCAAGGACGCATGGAGTTTTTCCACAAGCTCCATGAGCGCCAGTTGGTGACGAATGTCGAGATACGTCGTCGGCTCGTCGAGGAGCAGCACTTCGGGCTGCTGCGCGAGCGCCATGGCGAGCCGCGCACGCTGGCGCTCGCCGCCCGAGAGGGCCAGGATCGGCCGCTGAGCAAACTTCTCCATTCCTGTTCGCGCCAGGGCTTCGCGACATGCCTCGCCGTCCTCCTTGGAAAAGGAATCCCAGAACTTCCGATGCGGCAGGCGTCCCATGCGCACAAGCTCCATGACGGTGATGTCGCCGGGCGGCTCGGCGCTCTGCGGCAGAAATGCGACCTTCTGTGCGACCTCGCGCTCCGTCTTTTGCCACAAATCCTCACCCATGAACTCGACGCGCCCCGCACGCGGCTCCAAAAGGCGCGCGAGCGCCTTCAGAAGCGTCGACTTGCCCGAGCCGTTCGGCCCGATGATCGCGGCGATTTCCGCGCGATTTATGGAAGCCGTGACTTCATGGACGATCTCCGCCCTGCCGTAGCCGAGCGAAAGGCCGCATGCCTTCAAGATTTCTGCCATCGTCTCACTCCCTTCGAAGGCCCTTCTTGAGCAGATAGAGGAAGAACGGCGCACCCAAGAACGACATGAACACGCCGACGGGAATCTCGACAGGGGCGAATGCCATGCGTGCCGCCGCATCGGCGCCCGCCACAAGAACAGCGCCCCAGATGGCGGCGGCGGGCAGCAGGTAGTCGAAATCCGATCCCGTCAGAAGGCGCACCATGTGCGGCACGACGAGTCCGACGAAGCCGAGCATGCCCGCCGCGCTCACGGCGGAGGCGGCGAGCAGGGCGGCGAGCACGAGCAGCACGAGCCGCGCACGAGCCACATGGACGCCAAGGCTTCGCGCCGTCTCCTCGCCGAGCTGCAGGGCGTTGAGCCAGCGGCTGCCGAGGAGCGTGCCCGCGATGCCGACGAGCGTGTAGGGCAGAACCATTTCCACATGGCTCCAGCTGCGCCCTGCGAAGCCGCCCGCCATCCAGTTCACCGTGCCCTGCACGCGGTCGGAGTAGAAGACCATCAGAGCCGTCATCGCCCCGCCGAAGAACGCCGCGATGGCGACGCCCGCGAGCACCATGCGCATCGGATGCACGCCGTTGTCCCACGACAGCGCGAAGACGAGCGCGACGGCGATCATCGCGCCGACAAATGCGCCGAGCGGCACGAACTTGACCTCTGCGGGGAAGAGGATCATGATGCACATGGCGGTCAGTCCCGCGCCCGCCGATACGCCGATGATGCCGGGATCAGCGAGCGGATTCTTCAATATGCCCTGCAGGATGCAGCCGGCGAGCGCGAGATTCACGCCCGTCAAAGCGCCCGTGATGATGCGCGGCAGGCGGATGTGGTAGAGGATGCGATAGTCCTCGGGCGTGCCGTTTCCCATGAGCGTCGGCACGATGGCTTCGGGCGCGATGTGCACTGCACCCGCCGAAGCGCTGACGATGAGCGCAAGGGCGAGCGCGACAAGACCGAGGACGATGGCGATGCGCCTCTTTCGCGCACGCGGATGAATCTCTGCCGCAGGGATTTCTTTTGATATTTCCATAGTTGAATTTCAGCCCCATTTACAACGTTTATTATCCGTAATACCAGAAAAGAAAGAAAAGCCGTAATGAGCTTCCTCTATTACTTTTCACTTATTGATAATGATTTTGGTTATCTAAAGCATTTTACTACATTAGGTTTTTTCTTGTCAAACGCTTTTTCTATGAAAAAAGAAGGTGCGCAATATTGTTTTTTGATAACGGTTTGCAGAGAAAAAGCACGACGGCTGTCTTTGTGATATAATAGCGAAGGAGACAGTTCTTCTCTTTGCAAGGAGGTTTTTCTATGCAGGAACTGACAATAAAAAAAGCGCCGCTGACGCTTGAAGAAGTGCTCAACGCCGTGACGCACGGCGTCGGTGCGGCTCTGGCGGCGGCGGCTTTGACGGGCATGCTCGTCTACTACGCGGGCGACGGCGTCTGGCACTTGACGAGCTGCCTCGTCTACGGCATCTCCCTCGTGCTGCTTTATCTGGCGTCGACGCTTTACCACAGCTTCCGCAATTTGCGCGTCAAGGCGGTGTTCAAGGCGATCGATCACGCGGCGATCTACGTGCTCATCGCGGGCAACTACACGCCGTTTGCGCTGATCCCGCTGCACGGCAGCCTCGGCTGGACGATCTTCGGCATCGTCTGGGGGCTCGCCGCCGTCGGCATCGTGCTGCAGATCTTCGCCGCGCAGCGCTTCCGCATCGTGCGCACGCTGTGCTACCTCGGCATGGGCTGGTTCGCCGTCGTGATGATCCAGCCGCTTTTAGCGACTATGCCCGAGGCGGCGATCTGGTGGCTCGTCGCGGGCGGCCTCTGCTACACCGTCGGCGCCGTCTTCTACCTCGCACGCCGCCTGCCCTACAGCCACGTCATCTGGCACGTCTTCGTCATGGCGGGCAGCGCGCTCCACTTCTACAGCGTCTTCCACTACGTACTGCCGCTGCCCGAGCTCATGCAGCAAGTGACAGCGGCGCTGCCGGCGGTTTCGTTTTAACGACTCTTGAGCTGTATCGCGTTACATCAGACTTTGGGAAATTCGATATATCCATAAAAAGAGGGCTGTCGCATGAAGCGTATATTGCTTCATGCGGCAGCCCCTTTTACTTCATCAGCTGACAGATGGGCAGAGTTTCCTCGTTTGCTTTCATCTACAGCCGCAAGCTGTTTTCATCCAAAAGAAAATTCCGCAAGCCGATCGTAATAATGCCATTTTCGTCACGACGAACTTTTATGTTGTCGCCCACGACAACGATTTTCCGGAAGGAATCCGGGATGCTCAGAAGACCACGCTGTTCTTGCCTGATTTTATCTGCCGTCGGAAGTGCAAAGGCCGATTGGATATAATATTTCTCGCTTCCCCTTGTGGCGACAAAATCTACTTCCAGCTGCAAGGATGTGATCTTCCGGCACGCCGCTGTGCAGCAAATGATCATGAAACAGATGAAAGAGAAGATACGACTTGCCGCACCTTCTCACACCTGTCACCACTTTGATCAGACCGTTTTTCTTTTTACGGATCAATTTGTGCAGGTAAATGTCGCGTTTGACTTCCATATACGCCCTCCATTCCGAAAAGAGGTGCAAATGCACCTGCTTTCGGAATATATCATAGCTGTTTTTGCGGGAGCAAGTCAAGGGGATCGGCTATAGCCTATTCCGAAAAAAGGTGATATTGCACTGAGTTTCGGAATAGCGCCGAGGGAACTTTTGCTGCTTGAAGGAACGCTATAAAGAAAAGAGAAGCCATCGGCGGCAGTCGATAGCTTCTCGCTTCTTTATACCTCGCCCGGAGGCACGTCGTCGTCATTTGGCGGCGGCGGTGCGTCGTCGTCTCCGGGCGGCGGTATGTCGTCGTCTCTGGGCGGCGGCACGTCGACAAAGGGCGGCGGCGTCTCCTCTTCTGCGGGGAGTGGCGCCTCGCTTTCAGAGTCCGCTCCTGCCGGCTTCGCCGCTTTGCTGCCGGATACCGCACGCTCTTTCGGCGCTTCGCTCTCTGCCGCGATCGCCTTGCCGTTCGCGGTGAGCGCGGCGATGCGCTCGTCTTCGGGCAGATCAACGGGGCGGCCGCCGAGGAGAGTGACGGCGTTCTGCAGCGTGCTTCGCTCTTCTTCCGAAAGCTCGCTCTCATCGATTTCGAGCGGCTTCGGCATCGGCGGCTTCGGCAGGGGCGGCGCCGGCTTCT
>CAMURM010000090.1 GCA_947097535.1 uncultured Selenomonas sp. | reverse complement strand
CCATCAGTTCGCACATGGCATTTACCCCCTCTGTTTCTGCTTTGAAGTAATCTGCACGTTCAGCAAGTTCTTTGTAATTCATCTTCTTCGGATTCTCACAGAAGAAATCCTGCATGAGCCTCCCGAGCGGTGTGTCGTCACGGTTTGCCCCATTAACGTAAAGAATATGCGCACCGTCATCAAAGGGGCGCTGAAGCTCTTCTACGATTCGCTCCACATGATACAGCGGAAAACCTGCTCCATAGATGTCGTTCTCCGTAATGAAGATCACCCATGTTTCCGGCAGGGACGAAAAATCCTCTCCTTTTGCCAGTTCCCGCGAATCCATCATGCTGCTGTTGTATCGTGCCCTGCGCGGAGCCGCACCTTCATTGGCACGCTGAACCTCACAGTCGTAGAGTTTCCCCTCGCTGTCTTCCGCCAACACATCAAAACGCACGCCGCGCCCATAGAGATTGTCCGCACTCTGCTGCGTGACGACATGTTTGACGATGAGATCATCGCGTCCGAAGAAAATACGCAGCAGGAGTTGCATTCCTTCGATATAGTTGTCAAAACACACATTGAAAAATGCATCATCAATCAGGCGGAATTTCTGTATCAACGCACAATATTCCGCCGGAACATCTTTCTTGATTATTCTCACTGAGCCTACATCCTCCTCACCTTGTTCTACTATCATAGTATGCATTGCAGCGAATATTGTCAAGGCTGAAAATTAAATTCCGACTTGCCAAACACAATAAAAGAGGGCTGCTGCATAAGTCGGATTCGACTCATGCAGCAGCCCTTTTCTTACACAACGGCTCAGGCAAAGTTCAGATACTTCTCGCCCGTGCCGTACTTTTCAATGACGTAGTCGAGATCCTTGTCGCCTCTGCCGCTGAGGTTGACGAGGATCGAGCCCGTGTCCATCTCCCTGGCGCGGCGCATGGCGTAGGCAACCGCGTGGGAGCTTTCGAGCGCGGGGATGATGCCCTCGTAGCGCGAGAGCTTGAAGAAGGCGCCGATCGCCTCCTCGTCCGTCGCCGTATCGTACTTGACGCGCCCGACCTCACGCAGGAAGGCGTGCTCGGGGCCGACGGACGGGTAGTCGAGGCCGCTCGCGACCGAGTATACAGGCGCCGGCTCGCCCGCCGCGTCCTTGAGCATGATGCTGTCGAAACCGTGCATGACGCCCTCTTCGCCGTACGACATGGACGCCGCATGGTCGCCGAGCTTCTTGCCAAGCCCCAAAGGCTCGACGCCGACGATTTCCACAGGATCGTCGAGGAATGGCACGAACATGCCGATGGCGTTGCTGCCGCCGCCCACGCACGCCGTCACGACATCGGGCAAGAAGCCCATCATCTCCTTGAACTGCTCGCGCGCCTCGATGCCGACGACGGTCTGGAAATCGCGCACCATCATCGGGAAAGGATGCGGGCCGACGGCGGAGCCGATGCAGTAGATCGTCTCCTTGTAATTCGCCAGATAGTCCTCGAAAGCAGCATCGACGGCTTCCTTGAGCGTCTTGGCGCCCTGCGTCACGGGCACGACCTTCGCGCCGAGCACCTTCATGCGCGCCACGTTCGGCGCCTGCTTCTTGATGTCGACCTCGCCCATGTAGATCGTGCAGTCGAGGCCGAAGAAAGCCGCCGCCGTCGCGAGTGCCACGCCATGCTGCCCCGCGCCCGTCTCGGCGATGATGCGCTTCTTGCCCATGAACTTCGCCAGAAGCCCCTCGCCCATGCAGTGATTGAGCTTGTGCGCGCCCGAGTGGTTCAGATCCTCGCGCTTCAAATAGATCTGGCAGTTGCCGATCTTGCGCGACAGACGCTCGCAGTGGTAGACGGGCGTCGGACGCCCCTGGAACTCGCGCCGGATGCGCCGCAGCTCATTGATGAACTGCGAAGAGTGGCAGATCGTCAGATACGCCTCCGTGATCTCCTCGAAGGCAGGCACGAGCTCTTCGGGCAGATAGGCGCCGCCAAACTTGCCGAAGCGCCCCTCACGATTCGGATATTCCTTCAGATACCGCTTGAAATCCATATACATTCCCTCTCTTCACTTCATTTGATTCAGTCTTGCAGCGAGCACCTCCGCCGACTCGTCGCCCCTAAGGCAGCTTATGACGGGCTGCTCGCCGAGCATGACGACGTTGCCGTCGACATAAGCCTGCTCATTCGCATGACCGTTGTGATACGCCGCTGCCAAATTTCCCTGCACGAAGTAAGCGCGCTCGGCGCCGCTCATGTTCGCGATCTCGGTCGGCTCTGTGAATTTCTTGCCCTTGACGTAAACGGCACCGTCCTTGACCTCAACGTGACCGCCGCTGTATTCCTTGACACTCTGCATGTACTTGTCACGGCGCTCCTTGTTCGTCGGATGGTCGGACGGGTCGAACATCTCACTGACAAAATTCTGCCGGTTGTCGCCCATCTGTTCCATGAAACGCTGCCAAACAGCGGCGGTAGCGCCGGGATTGTAGCCCGCATCCGTGATGTAGCGGAGCGCGAGCCCGTCCGCCTCCCATTCGTGCGCACGGCCGATCGACACCTGGTTGATCTGCGTGACGACCGTGTTGAGCACGATGTTTCTGAGCTGCGTGGCATCCGTCACGCTGGCAAGAACCTGCGCGCCGATCGCCACGTCGATCTTCTTGCGCCAGGCATCCGCCACATGGTTCTTCATGCCGTGTCCCATCTCGTGCCCGAGGACGACAGCGATCTCATCCTCATTCTGCAGATAGTTGAAGAGTCCGCGGTTGATCGACATCACATGACCGAGCGAGCAGAACGCATTGAAGGAGTCGTCGTGATTGATGAACCAAATGAACGGCTTTTGGTAGACAGCGGGGTCACTCTTGGCAATGCCCGCCGACAAGCGGTCGATCGCGCGCTCGCAAAGCCCTTCCCACGGGGAATACTCCTCCACGCCGTATTCCTCCTGGTACATGGCGAAAAGCGCCTGACGCCCTTCCTCCGTCTGATCGAGCTCCTTGATCTGCTGCTCCGCCTCAGCCTTTGCCTGGAAACCGCCGACGACCGCACCGATGAGATCACCCCAGCCCGCATCCGCCACGGGCG
This sequence comes from uncultured Selenomonas sp., assembly GCA_947097535.1. Lineage (GTDB taxonomy): Bacteria > Bacillota > Negativicutes > Selenomonadales > Selenomonadaceae > Selenomonas. The sequence goes on along the minus strand of CAMURM010000090.1, from coordinate 3,490 downwards.
CAGGCTGCAGGGCAAAGCTGCTGCCGACAGCGAACGTCCCCACCATCAGGGCGGCTGCCACACGCTTCTTCCAAGACTTCCTTTTCATGATCGTCCTCCTTGCTTTCATCGAAAACACTCCACCAGAATGCCAAAAAGTTTACAAATAAACAATGGTTTATTTTACTGTCTTCGACGAAAGCAGGCAAAAATCCTTTTGCAGAAGAAAAAAAACAAGACTTGCGGCCATTTTCTGCGAAGATTGCACCGCAAGTCTTTCTTTCATTTCTCATCTTCTGCGTCCGACCAGTCCATCCTAGCGCTTGTTGTGCGCCGCCGGCGCCAAAAAGCCGATGTCGAAACCGCAGGCCAAGCGACCGAGATCGTCCGCACTCTCGGCGGGAAGCACAGCATAGCTGCCGCAATGGCTGCACACCAGCAGGACAGAATTGCCGTCCACCTGCGCGATGAAGTCATGGCTGCCGCACGGACACGCGACCTCACCCGCCGCGACAAATTCATGCACGCGGTTGATCGCCTCAAGCAGGATCTGCTGCTTGCCGATGAAGTTCGTGCCGTCAGCGGGATGGAGCGACTCGAACTCAGCCTGATTGAACGCCAGGAGCTCCTCAATGCGGCGGCGCTGCCCGATGTAGCCGAGCTCGAAGCGATCCTTGCTGCAATAGACCTTCTCCAGCTCCATGCGCCGAAGCTGTGCGAGGCTGCCGCGGAGCACATGCGTCTTGCCGCAGGCGACGCAGGGCACATGAATCTCCCAATGCTTCTTCCCCTGACGCACCAACACCGCCTGCTCATGCCCGCAGGCCGCACAGCGCAGAGAAAACTGCCTCTCCCCGAGGAAATACGGCACATCGTGCACATGAATCCTGCCGCAGCGCCGGCAATAAAACGCCGCAGAGCAAACAACACCACCGACCAGCATGCAGCCTCTCACACTCCTCGCGAATCGTTCTTGAAGAACTTCCAATATCTTTTCGTTGCTGAATAATTCGGCGCAAGAGAAAAAAATCCTTCCCAAATGGTCGGTTATTGTTATTAAAATAAAGCAATATTTTATCAGTGTGCAACTTACAAATTCGTTCATCATCCATATCAAAAAGCACCGCCCCAACGGACGGTGCTGCTCTTACGATATGGTGACGCGTACGGGATTCGAACCCGTGAAGCCGCCGTGAAAGGGCGGTGTCTTAACCACTTGACCAACGCGCCGAGAATGGCTCCTCGAGCAGGGATCGAACCTGCGACAACCTGATTAACAGTCAGGCGCTCTACCTACTGAGCTATCGAGGAATCATGCGATGCTCATGCACCAGCAAGGGATATTATACACGATTCCGGCATAGTGCGCAAGCATTATTTTCACTTTTTCTGCAAACACGCAGACTGTGCCGCTACGCGCTCACTTCATGTGCTCTTCCTCATACTTCGTTATGGTTTCACGGCGCTCAGCGTACTTGCCGCCGAGCGGTTCATAAGAGAGCCATGTCTTCGCGATTTCCCACGCCATGTGATCGGCTATGACGCGCTGCCCCATGCAGAGGACGTTCGCATTGTTGTGCGTGCGCGTCATGCGCGCCGTGAAGAGATCGTGCACAATGACGGCACGCGCTCCCTTGACCTTGTTCGCCATGATGCACATCGCCGCGCCCGTACCGCAGACGAGGATGCCGAGTTTGTCGCCATCTTTCGCGACCTCCTCCGCCACACTTTGCGCATAAGGCTGCGTGTTGCACGATTCCTCATCATGCGTACCCATGTCCTCGACGCTGTAGCCCGCTTCCGTAAGCTGTCGGCACAAGAACTGCTTCATCGGGTAGCCCGCATGATCCGAGCCTATGACGATCGTTTTTTTCATTATGAGAATTACCTCCCTATATAAGGAAACGCTGATAAATTCATCGCGCATTTCCCCCGCATAGTCAAAACCTACTATTTTAGCACTTATCCACAGACTTTTCCCGAATCCTGTGGACAAGTGCCGGATAAATCACTGGATTCCGAGACTTATCCACAAAGGTGCCGTTTTTATCCACCGAAAAATGTGCATAACAGCGATTTTTTTTGCTTTTTAGGGCTAGCCAACGGGGAAAAAATCGTGTATAATACTTTCTATGTTCAACCCAATACTGCTCATGTAACTCAGTTGGTTAGAGTGTCACCCTCACATGGTGGAAGTCGGGGGTTCGAGTCCCTCCATGAGCACCAGAAATTTCGCCGCTGCGCCTTGCGCAGCGGCTTTTCTTTTATATCCGACAGGCTTTGCTATCCTTGCGCCGCCCGATAGAGCAGAAGCGCCTGCCGCACGGTCTGCCTGAGATTGCGGCACGCCGTTTCTTCCTCCATCGCTTCTGCGACCGTCATCGGCAGGTGGAGAATCGGGAAGTAGGCGTCAATGCCTTCTTCGTTCACCGCCTCGGCATCGGGCAGGGCGCAGCCGCACAGCGCAATCGCCTTGAGTTTCGGGCTCTTCATCTTGGCGAGCTTGGCGACGCCGACCGGCGCCTTTCCCATCGCCGTCTGCCGATCCATGCGCCCCTCTCCCGTCAGGAGGATGTCTGCGTCCGCGAGCGCCTTCTCTATGCCCAAAGCGTCGAGCACGAGCGTGATACCGGGCTTCAACTCCGCCTTGAGAAACGAGTGAAAAGCAAAGCCGAGCCCACCCGCCGCTCCCGCGCCGGGCACCTGTGCACCCTCGATGCCAAGTTCCCTTTCCGCCAATCCGGCGAAAGCCCGGATCGCCGCATCCATTTCCTCGACGATCTCAGGCGTCGCTCCTTTCTGTGGGCCGTAGACATGCGAGCAGCCCAAGGGGCCATAGAGCGGATTCGTCACGTCGCAGGCGACGTGGATGCGGCACTCCTTGAGCGCAGGATGAAGCCCCGCAAGATCAATGCGCCGCACGGCGGCAACATCGCCGCCCGTCCTTCCCACAGCCTTTCCCGCCGCATCGAAAAAGCGTGCGCCGAGCGCCGTGAGCATGCCGAGTCCGCAGTCGTTCGTCGCACTGCCGCCAATGCCGATGATGAAGTCACGGCAGCCGCGATCGATGGCGGCGAGCATGAGTTCGCCGAGTCCGTACGTCGTCGTGCGGCGCGGATCGCGCTCGCCTTCGGGCACGAGCGGCAATCCTGCCGCATCTGCCATTTCGATGACCGCCGTATGCAACTCGGGCAGGAAGCCGAAGCGGCTCTCGACGGGCTTTTCCAAAGGACCCGTGACAGCGAGGCGCACGACCTCGCCTGAAAGTCCCTCGACAAGCGCATCGACCGTGCCCTCGCCGCCATCCGCCAGCGGAAAGACCTCCACCTCAGCTTCGGGGAACACCTCGCGTGCCGCCTGCGCCGCCGTCTCGCCCGCCGTAAGAGAGGAAAGACTTCCCTTGAAAGAATCAATCGCCACGATGATTTTCATGATTTCCCGTCCCATTTCATTTGATGCCCTTCGACTTGCCCCAGTCGCTGATCTTCTTGTAGAGCGGCACGGGCACATG
>CAMURM010000089.1 GCA_947097535.1 uncultured Selenomonas sp. | reverse complement strand
TATATTTTGGAGGATTTGGAAACATCGTTTTACCCGGAGCTTTTTCCCGAGTATCGTGATGCCGCCATCGACGCCTACACGGCGGCGGAGCGCATTGCGCGCGTGGCGGCGAGCCGCAAGCCTTGCACGGAAGGGCCTTTCGCCGAGGAGATCACGGCAATCGGCATGGCGACGGAGCTCGTGGCGACGATGCTCTCGAGCTGCATTTTCATCAAGAAATAGGGGGATGGCATGAACAAGATCGTCGCCGTATCTTTGGTCGCGGACAGCGCCGACATCATCGAGAGCTTCGTGCGCCACACGCTGACGTATGCGGACGAGATGCTCGTGGTCGATCATGCGGCAGCGGACAGCACGGGGGATATTCTGCGTGCGCTAAAAGACGAGGGCTTGCCTGTCTGCATCGAGCGCTATGAGGCGGCAGAGCTTCGCCACGATGAGATCCTGACGGCACTCATGCACAGAGCCTTCGAGGAGCATGGCGCCGATATCGTCGTGCCCGTCGACGCCGATGAGTTCCTCGTCACGGAGGAGGCGGCGAAGCCCTGCCGCGCGATCTTGCTGCGCCTGCGCACGGACATGACGTTCTACGCGTGGCATTGGATGTACGAGCTGGCGGAGCCGGAAAAGGACGCGGACAAGTTCCTTCTCGCGCGTCCTTTGAAGCGGAAGAAGCAGCATGAAGCGGTGCAGAAGGCGATCATCGGGCGCGAGGCCGCCCGCGCTTACCCGCTCCTGGCGCAGGGCACGCACTATCTCTATCGGCTGGAGGGCGATGTGCGCGTGCCGGCGCCGGCGCTTGAGATCAGCTTCCTGCACTTCGCGCACTTCCAGTGGCGCGGCGCTCTGCATACGGCGGTCAAGGTGCTGAACGGCTGGATCGGCAACGCGGCGAAGTATTCGCTGCACACGGCGCGCTGCTACTACTGGAAGGAGCATTTCGATGCGGTCTTTCGCGGCGAGGTGCCTGCCGTCGCGCTTTCTCCCGAGGAAAGCGAGGCGGTGCAGAGCCTGGTGCTGCCGCAGGCGGATATCGAGCTTCGCTATTCGAAGGGGGCAGGGTTCTCGCCCCTGCAGAGTTTGATGCGGCTCTCCGAGCAGCTCGCACAGGATTTCGCGGAAGAACGTGTGCTGGCGCGCCGCAGACTCGTGAGCATCGTCGTGCCGTACTTCGGCGATCTTTCCCTTTGGCGGCGCACCGTCGATCATATCGGCGAGCAGACATATCCTTATGTGGAGATCGTCGCGCTCGATCTTATGGACGGCGGGGCAGAGCTGCAGGAAACACTCGCGTCGCTCTCCGTGCCGCACGCCGTCGTTTCGGCCGCTGCGCCCGGCTGGGGTGCACGCCTTGCCGAAGCGGCGCACGGCGAGTACATCCAGTGGCTCCTGCCCGGCGATCGCCTCTTCCCCGAGAAGATCGTGCAGATGGCCGCGGCGCTCGAGTTCGACGATGAGCTCGATTTCGTGATCGCCGATGCGAAGCGCCTGTCCGAGACGGAAGATGACGCGCTGCCGCGCTTTGTCTTCCGCATGCGGCAGGAACATTGTGTCGTCGCCTCCGGCGCCTGGCACAGTGCCTTCGTGCTCTCTTCCGGGGCGACGCCCGAGGGCGGCTTGTCGGGCGCTTTGCTGCGCCGCGATACGCTCGACGCCTGCGCGTGGCTGGAAGCGGCGTTCTTCCGGGGACGCCTTTTCCCGCTGACCGCCTTCGTGCTGCTCTTTCGCTCGAAAGGCGACCTTCATGCGGGCGTCTTTGAAACGCCTCTGCTTCATCATGGACCACAGGATGCGGGCGAGCTGCTCTGGCATCCGGCGGAGTGGGCGGCGCTCCTCCTCTCGTGCGGCGCTGAGCTTGAGGAAGAGCGGCGCCGACAGGCGAGGGAAGTCCTTGCCGCGCGTGCCGACGATATTTTCTCGCGCGCAGATCTCGGCGCACGCGCGGACTTCGCGCAGGCGCGCGCCGTGTTCGAGGAACTTAGGACAGAGCTTCCTGAATGAATTTTTAGGGAAGGAAGAAGGCCAGGTCATGCAGAAAGCACCGTACATCGCCGAGCGCGCCATCGTCCTCGCGGCGGGGCGCGGCGAGAGGATGCGCCCTCTGACCGACGAGATGCCGAAGCCCATGGCTGAGGTCGGCGGGGTGCGCATCATCGACACCTTGCTCGCGGCGCTCGCGGCGGCGGGCTTTCCCGAGATCTATGTCGTGCGCGGCTACAGGGGCGGGCAGCTCACGGTACTCAAGGAGAAGTACCCGATGCTGCGCTTCATCGACAACCCGCGCTGGCGCGAGGAGAACAACATCGCCTCGCTGCTCGCCGTGGGCGACCTCGTGGAAAATGCCATGATCGTCGAGGGCGATCTCTTCCTGCGCAATGCCTCGCTCCTCTGCCGCGAGCAGCAGTCGACGAACTACCTCGCCATCCCCGTGGAGGAAACGGCGGACTGGTGCTTCTTCCCCGATGAGGCGGGCGTCATCCGCCGCATGGCGATCGGCGGCGTGAACTGCTGGAAGATGGTCGGCATATCGTACTGGACGAGCGCAGACGGCAGGAAGCTCGTGCAGTCGCTGCGCCGTCTTTATCAGACGCCAGGCGGTCACGCGCGCTACTGGGACGAGGCGGCGCTCGCCGCCGACATCGAGGACTTCACCGTCCATGTGCGCCGCTGCACGGAGGCGGACGTGCAGGAGCTCGATACAATGGCGGAGCTCGAAGCGCTGAGAAGAAGTCTGGAGGGAAAGGGATAGCATGGGAGAGAAGATTGCCTACGCCTGCTTTTGCACCGACGTGATCCACGAGGGTCACAGGAATATCCTGCGCGAAGCGAAGAAGTACGGCACGGTCGTCGCCGGCGTGCTTTCCGACCGCGAGATGGTGCGCTACAACCGCTTCCCTTCCATTTCGCTCGAAGAGCGCATCGCGCTGCTCGAAGCCGAGCCGGAGGTCGAACGCGTCATCGTGCAGGACACCATCATGTACGACGCAGTCATCGAGGAGCTCCGACCCGCTTTCGTCGTGCACGGCGACAACTGGCGCGGCGGCCCCATGTCATTGATCCGCAGGAATGTGTTGGAAAACCTCGCGAAGACGGGCGGCGAGCTCATCGAGGTGCCCTATACATGGAACCCTGCCGTCAAGAAGATCGACGAGCGCGTGAAGGAAAGGCTCGTCATGCCGGAGTTTCGCCGCCGCCGCCTGCGCCGCCTGCTGGAGATCGTGCCCATCGTCAAGACCATCGAGGTGCACGACGGGCTCACGGGGCTTCTGGCGGAGAAGACCGTCGTCGAGCACGAGGGCGGCCTCGACCAGTTCGACGCGCTTTGGATATCGAGCCTCTGCGACTCGACGGCGAAGGGCAAGCCCGACATCGAGCTCGTCGACATGTCGTCGCGCATCCGCACGATCGACGACGTCATGGACGTGACGACGAAGCCAATCATCCTCGACGCCGATACGGGCGGCCTCATCGAGCACTTCGTCTACCACGTTCACACGCTCGAACGCATGGGTGTCTCCGCCGTGATCTTGGAGGACAAGATCGGCCTCAAGAAAAACTCGCTCTTCGGCACGGAGGTCGAGCAGCAGCAGGACACGATCGAGCACTTCGCGGCGAAGATCGCGGCGGGCAAGGAGGCGCAGCGCACGGACGATTTCATGATCATCGCGCGCATCGAGAGCCTTATCCTCGAAAAGGGGATGGAAGACGCTTTGAAGCGCGCTGCCGCTTATGTGGCGGCGGGCGCCGACGGCATCATGATCCACTCGCGCAGCAAGGAGCCGACGGAGGTCTTCGCCTTTGCCGACGCCTTCCGCAGGAAGCATCCCGCAGTGCCGCTCGTCGCCGTGCCGACCACCTACTGCAAGGTGACGGAGAAGGAGCTGGCGGAACACGGCGTAAACATCGTCATCTACGCGAACCAACTGACGCGCAGCGCCTTTCCGGCGATGGAGCGCACGGCGATGTCCATCCTCAGGCACCATCGTGCGATGGAGGCGGACGCGGAGCTCATGCCGTTCAAGGACATCATCCGCTTGATTGACGAGGTGTGAGGCGAGGGAACAGGAAAGAGGGGAAAACTCATGTCGGAGACGGAACGGATGAGCTGGGATACGCGTGCGGAGGATGCGCTCTCTCTGTGGCTGCACGAAGCGGTGCAGAGAGGGAGGTACACGGAGGAATACTGCACGAAGCTCGAAGATTATGCGAAGGTCACGAAGAACGAGGCGGCGGTCTTCTACTTTATGGCGCGCCTTTCCTTCGCGTTCGGCGAGTTGGAGGAGGCGTACCGCCTCGCGCACGAGGCATACCGAAGGCGAAAGCTCAGCCATGATCTCTGGCAGCTCCTCTTCGAGCTCGGCGATGCGCTCGGCCTCGAAGAGGAGGCGGTATTTTTCAAGGCGCTTTGCCGCCATCATGCAGGGCTCGACGTGCCGCTGCCGGACTCGCCCGATGAGCGCGAGCGAGAGGCGTTCTTCCGCGCTTTGATCGAGGTGCAGGCGGCGCCCTTTCGCTTTGACTTCGCGGCGCAGGCGGCGGGCGGCGCCGCCATCCTCTTTCAGCCCGCGCTCGGTCAGTTCCTGCTGAGCGAGGGCGGCGATGCGTCAGACTACCGTTACTACTGCGCCGCCTGCAACGAGGTGGACTTCTTCGATGTGCAGGCGAGGCGCGTCGACTTCATGAAGCAGGGCGGCGCCTCGACGACAAAGGACTACTGCGGCATGATGTTCGACCTCATGCGGGCGCGCCGCGTCGAGGATGCCGTCGAGATCGACGGCGCGTGCATCGTGCCCGTGGCGACGACGTGCGAAGGTCAGCGGCTCGACGTGCAGGACGCACAGGCTGCGGGCAGCATCCCCGGAGGGCGCGAGGAGTTCCGTTTCCTGCGGCTGGAGGGGCGCACGAAGATTTCGTCCGACAAGCCCTTCGTCGTCGGCGCGCCGATTCTGCCGGGGCACAGTCCGAGGCGCAAAAAGCTCGTGCTGAACCTCCTGCTGGACGGGCTCTCGTGGCAGGCGATGAAGGCGCGCGATTTCCGTCACATACCGAACATCATGCAATTCTTCGCCGACGGCGTCATCTTCAACAACAATTACTGCGCGGCGGAATACACCTTCGTTTCCCTCGGCACGATCGAGACGGGCATGCTGCCGCACCGCTCGCAGGTCGTATGGGATCGCCCGCTGATTCGCCTCGACGCTGACGTGCAGACGCTTTCCGAGCAGATGAAAGCGCTCGGCTACTACTGTGTCAACGTCATGGGCGATGGGCGCGGCATCTACGACGGCGTGACGCGCGGCTTCGACCGTCTCATCGTCAATCCGTATCTGACGCAGGCGACGCACGAGGGCGTCGCGCGCACGATCGAGCACCTCGAAGCCTTCGATGAATGTGATAACTACGTCTTCCTGCATGTGAGCGACCCGCACTCGACGCCGGCGACGGCCGCCCCTCTGGCACTGAAGACGCAGACGCATATCCCCTGGCGCCATACGAGTGCTCCCGCCTCTGAAAGCGCTGAGGTTTCCGTACGCCTGCCGTACAACGACGTCTATCTCTACGACAACCCGCACCGCATCGAGACGATGGATCGCGAGCTCGGCAGGCTCTTCGCTTACATCGAGGAGCACTACGCGCCCGAAAAGGTGATCGTCTGCGCCTATTCCGATCACGGCAGTGCCGCCTACTCGGAGGACGCGTGGTACTTCTCGGAAATGCAGGGAAGCGCGACGCTCATGGTGCGCGGCGCGGGCGTGCCGCAGCTCGGGCTCGTCGAGGAGCTTACGAGCTGTCTCGACATCTACCCGATTATGGCGAAGCTCGCGGGCTTTTGCGCGCCCGCAGGGCAGCTCGACGGCGTTTTGCCGCGCGCCTTCGGCGGGCTGGGGCGCCGCCATGTGATCAGCAACTCGATCTACCCCGAGCAGACGTACAAGCTCAGCATACGCACGGCGGCACACGAGTTCCGCCTGGAGACGGCGCGGCCGACGCATCACGACGGCACCGTCGATATGAGCCGCTTTGACAGCCATATCTACACGCGCGACGCGGCGCATCGAGAGGTCTTCGACGAGGCGCTGCGTGCTGATTTCCTGCGTCTTGCGCGCGAGCATACGGCGTCGTTTCATGAGAAGCGGGAAGAGGACTACTGAGGTCAGGCGAAGGGAAGAACGGAGCGTGCATGGATGAATCAGGAAAGGGGAGGCGCAGGCATGGCAGAGCAGGGCATGGAAGCGGCGCAGGAAAGCGTGCAGGAGGAGAAGAAGATCGCCGTCATCATCGCGCGTTCCGGCGAGGCATTGCCCGCCGAACTTCTGATGTCGCTGCGCCTTTTGGAGCAGCCGGCGGGCTTTACGATGGAGCTCGTCGAGGTCGAGGGCAAGGCGGGCATGGCGGCGGCATACGGGCAGGCGATGGAGGCGAGCGCCGCGAAGTACAAGGTCTACCTCGACGAGCGCGTGCGCATCCTGGAGCCGCGCCTCTTCACGCGCCTCGTCCGCCTCTTTGAAAAGCACGCCGACCTCGGCGTCATCGGCATCTCGGGCACGAAGCTCCTGCCGCCCGACGGCATCGCCTTTCATTCGACGAGGCGCATC
>CAMURM010000088.1 GCA_947097535.1 uncultured Selenomonas sp. | reverse complement strand
ATAGACTGACGGACAGAAGGAGAGTGATTTGCGATGGTTACATTTTTGGTGGCATTGCTCGCTTTGATTCTGGGCTATTTCATCTATGGCAAGGTCGTCGACGCGATTTTTTCGCCGACGGACAAGCCGACGCCCGCAGTGGTGCACAACGACGGCGTGGATTACATCCCGCTGCCGACATGGAAAGTCTTTATGATTCAGCTTTTGAATATCGCCGGACTCGGGCCGATATTCGGCGCCTTGCAGGGGGCTCTTTGGGGACCCTGCGTCTACTTCTGGATCGTCCTCGGCACGATCTTTGCCGGCGGCGTGCACGACTACATGTCGGGCATGATCTCGCTGCGTGAGGACGGCAAGAGTATCTCGGAGGTCGTCGGCAACCATATGGGCAAGACGATGCTCTTCGTCATGCGCATCTTCTCCGTCGTGCTGCTCGTGCTCGTCGGCACGGTCTTCGCGACGGGGCCCGCCATGCTCATCGACGGCAAGCTTCTGGCTCTCGGCTCTGTCGGCGCGATCAAGATCTGGCTCATCATCATCTTGATCTACTACTTCCTCGCGACGCTTTTGCCGATCGACACGCTGATCGCGCGCTTCTATCCGATCTTCGGCGTCTGTCTTATCGTCATGGCGTTCGGCATCATGGGCGCGATGCTCGCGGGCGTCGGCGGTCATGTCATGCCGGAGATGGTGCTGGCGAACCTCCATCCGCAGGACATGCCGATCTGGCCTCTGATGTTCATCACGGTCGCCTGCGGCGCCATCTCAGGCTTCCATGCTACGCAGTCGCCGCTGATGGCGCGCTGTCTGAAGGACGAGCGCCTCGCGCGTCCCGTCTTCTACGGTGCGATGGTCGCTGAAGGCTTCATCGCGCTCGTCTGGGCGGCGGCGGGCGTGACCTTCTACGAGAGCACGGGCGGTCTCGGCGCCGTTCTCGCCTCGGCAGGTCCCGGCGGCGTGGTCTACGATATCTGCGTCGGCTTCCTCGGCCCCGTCGGTGCGGCGCTCGCGCTCCTCGGCGTCGTCGCCTGCCCGATCACCTCGGGCGATACGGCGTTTCGCTCGGCGCGACTGACGATCGCCGACTGGCTCGGCGTCGAGCAGAAATCGACGAACAAGCGCCTCGCGCTCGCCGTGCCGATTCTCGGCATCGGCGCGATTCTCACGCAGATGGATTTTTCCATCATCTGGCGCTACTTCTCGTGGACGAACCAGACGCTCGCCATGATCGTCCTGTGGACGGGTTCCGTCTACCTCTACCGCACGTTCCGCGGCAAGCTCTACTACCTCATCGGCATGATTCCCGCGACCTTCATGTCGGCGGTCACGATGACGTACATCCTGCAGGCGAAGGAGGGCTTCGGCCTTGCGACGAGCATCACCTACCCCGTCGGCATCGCCATTGCCGCGCTCTTCTTGTTCCTCTTCCTGCGCACGACGGTGCTGAAGCACGAGTGATACGAAACGCCGGAAGCGCACGCTTCGCGGTTTCCTGACAGCTGATTACGGAGCATGATAAAGCACGAAGCTAAACGCCCGCCATCCAAGCGATAGCGGGCGTTTAGCTTCGTATGAAAGGAACTTCTCATGATTTGACTAATCCTGCTGTTTTGTGTAGAATCCATGGTAGGGAGAATACTTAAGAGGTGATTTCGTGAAAAAAGGGATGAAGACGGCAGCTTTGGCTGCGATATTGGCAGGCTCCGCCGCCTGGGGTACCTGTTCTTTTGCTGAGGCCTCGGCGGTTGACGAGGCGCTTGCGCGCGCCTGGGGGACATTTACGCCGGCGCCTGCCGAGCCGCAGAAGAATGTGCAGCATGAGGCGCAGGGGCAAGGAGAGACGCAGAAGCAGCAAGACGAGGTGCGCGAGCAGAAGCAGGAACCCGTGCACGAGGTGCAGCATGAGCAGAAACCAGCGGTCGATGCTGCTCCGCAGGACTCGGCGAAGAAGGAGCCGGCGTCCGCACCTGATCCGAGAGCGCATGAGATGCCGACGGGGCAGGGAGAGGTCGCTCGCCAATCGCCCGATTTCGCCGCCATCCAGAGGGGCATCGCGAGCTACCAGAAGCGCGATCTCAATGCCGCTTATCAGGAGTTCAACAAGGCGATTGAAATCAATGCCGAGAATCCGACGGCGTTCGTCAATCGCGGCATCGTGCTGCGCGAGATGAATCGCTACGACGACTCGCAGAAGGATTTTCTGAAGGCGCAGTCCTTCGACCCGGGCAATGCGCTGATTGAATTTGAGATGGGCTTGACTTCGATCGCTCAAAACGATACGAATACGGCACTCGCACACATGAACAGAGCCATCGCGCTGCAGCCGGCTGACATGGGGACGCAGCTTTACCGCGCCTCCTTGCTCTATCGTCTGGCTCGTTTCGACGAAGCCATCGCCGCCTATACGCGCGTGATCGAGCAGGCGGATGACGCGCTGAAATTGCGCGCCCGCATCGAGCGCGGTTTTGCCGAGGAGCAGAAGCAGGATTTCGCCGCCGCTCTGGCCGACTACACGGCGGCTCTGGCGCTGGACGAGGCGAATTTGACGGCGCTGAGTCGCCGCGCCGCCTGCTTAGAGCGCCTTGGTCAGCATGAGGAGGCAATACGGGAGTTCACGCGCCTGTTGGATATCGTTCCCGCCGAGCAGGCGTCGCTCATCTATTTCAACCGCGCGGGCAGCCACCGCGCGCTGCAGCAGCTCGACGAGGCGGTCGCTGACTACACGCGCGCTCTGGAGCATGCGTCGGAGGCATTGCCGATCTACATCGAGCGCGCTATTTCCTATCGCCTGATGGATCGCAATGAGGAAGCGCTGCTTGATATCGAAAGGGCTCTTGCAATCGAGCCGAAGAACGCCGACCTCCTGAATCTGCGCGCCATCGAGAAGATCAAGCTCAGCGACATCCAGGGCGCGCTCGCCGACCTCGACGCGGCAATCGCCATCAATTCGCAGAATGCGGCATTCTGGGGCAATCGCGCGGGCGTCCTGGCGAATATGGGGGAAAAGGCGAAGGCGATTGACGACTATACGGCGGCATTACGACTCGAGCCGGGCAACGCTGATTTCTACTATCGCCGCGGCTATCTCTACCGCCTGTCGGGCAAGCAGGCACAGTCCGAGAGCGACTACAAGGCAGCGACGGCGATTCAACCGGATCTGCCTGCCTACGAGTAATGTGTAATAAAAAAGGCTGCCGGGCGGCAGCCTTTTTTGAAGGAAACGCTGATAAAATGAAGTCGCCCAGATGCGTGAAGATGGGGAGCTGAATTTATCAGTGCTTCCTTAGAAATTCGTCTTGCGGTTTCGCCGCGCGAGCAGGCGTATGACCTTCGCGCCTGTGTTGTGGATGCGGCGCAGCGGCGCGACGCGCGACTTGATCTTGGGTTTTATGTCCTTCGCCGAGCCGAAGTCGCCGCGCTTGAGGAAGGTCGTGCGGATCTTTTCCGGCTTGAAGAAGTTCCGCAGCCCCTTGAAGAGCATCTCGGGTTCTGCATTAGCATCGCAGAGGAAGATGTCGCCCGCCGCATAGCGAAGCTCGGTGTAGGTGTGCAGGGCGAGGTGGCCTTCCTTGAGCGCGAGGAGGACGAGGAAATGACCTTTCTCGATCACCTGCGTGTCGACCTGTAGGATATGGAAGCCTGTTTCCTCCGTGAGCCGCCTAAGGGCGGCAACGGTCATTTCCATATCGAGCAGCTTGTTTTCTTTGCAGTTGTATAAGTCGGCCGTCAGGTGCCGCGCGATGATCTTCAAGAGGGAATCGCTCCTTTGCTGTAAAATATGAATGCACTTGTTCTCATTATAGGGTATTTATTTGACAATGTAAAGCCGGGGGAGTATAATATCTTTCATTTGCACGCATAAGGGAATTTTAATGGAGGGAAGACATGGCGGTAGGATTATTGGATCGCGCGGGCAAGGCGTATGCGGGCGAGCGCCCCTTGCTCATCCAGGGGGCGATGAAGGTGGAGACGAGCCACATGGTGGAGCAGCTCACGGGGCTGGAGGAGTACCGGCTCGGCGAGTGGTACTTCGCCTCGGGCATCTACCATGGCGTGCCGCTCGCGATCTCGCGCACGCAGTGGGGTTTGGCGAATGCGGCGGCGGCGACGGCTCTCGCCATGGAATTCTTCCGCCCCGTCGCCGTCATCAACCAGGGAACGGCGGGGGCACACGACCCTGCCTTGAAGAATTTCGACATCGTCATAGGGCGCGAGACGGTCAACGTGTCGGCGTGGAAGTCGCATTTTCGCGCGCGCGGCGAGGGCGTCGATGAAGAGGCGCTCGACAAGCTTGGCGTCTTTGCCTACGACAAGGAGGCGTGCCGCTTCACGCAGGAGGTCTACCACAGGGCGGACGAGCGGCTCTTTCAGACGGCACTCGCGCGCAAGGATTCCTATAGGAAAGGACGCGTGACAGAGGGCATCATCGGCACGGCGGACAGCTGGAACTGCCAGGTCGACCGCGTGCTTTTCCTGCACGATTTCTACGGCTCGGCGGTCGAAGAGATGGAGGGCGACGCCGTCGCGCAGATCTGCCAGACGTACGACGTGCCGTTCCTCACGATCCGCGTCGTCTCCAATACGGTCTTTGATGGCGATGTCGACTGGGATCTCGCCGTCGGTGCCGCCTTGCAGGAATATGTCCTTGCCGTTGCCGAAGAGTATATGAAGAAGCGTTGAAGGTTTGTTCGTTTTCTTTTATAATAGAAGAAATGAAAGTCTTCAAATTTGATTGAGCGAGGTTGCCATGACGAAGATTCCCTTTGCCCATCTGCACGTTCATACATGCTACAGCCTTCTCGACGGCGCGAGCCGCATCCCCGAGCTCATCGCGCGCACGAAGGAGCTCGGCATGGATTCCGTCGCGATTACCGACCACGGGGCGATGTACGGCGTCATTGATTTTTATAAGGAAGCGAAGAAGCAGGGGATCCATCCGATCATCGGCTGCGAGGCGTATCTTGCGCCAGAGTCGCGCTTCGATCGCACGGAAGTGCGCGGCGCACGCTACTACCATCTGATCCTGCTCGCGGAGAACGAGGAGGGGTACCGAAGCCTCGTGAAGCTCGTTTCGCTCGCCAATACGGAGGGCATGTACTACAAGCCGCGCGTCGACAAGGAGATTTTGCGCAAGTACCACAAGGGGCTCATCTGCCTCAGCGCCTGCGTCGCAGGTGAGATCCCGCAGGCGATCCTGCGCGGCGAGAAGGAGCGCGCGGAAAAGCTCGTCGAGGAGTACATAGACATCTTCGGCAAGGAGAACTTCTTCCTGGAGATTCAAGATCACGGGATTGCCGACGAGAAAACGGCGTTCGCGGGCGTCATCGAGCTGGCGCAGAAGTTCGACGTCGGGCTTGTGGCGACGAACGACATCCACTATGTGCGCAAGGAGGACACGGAGGCGCACGACGTGCTGCTCGCGATCCAGACGAGCAAGGGCATCAACGACCCGTCGCGCATGCGCTACGCCGAAGGGGAGTTCTACATGCGCTCGCCCGAGGAAATGCAGGCGCTCTTCGCCGCTTATCCCGAAGCGCTCGCGAACACGCAGAAAATCGCCGAGCGCTGCCGCGTCGACTTCGAGTTTGGTCATCTTCATCTGCCGAATTTCCCGCTGCCTGCGGGGCTGACGGACGATGCCTATCTCAAGCAGCTGTGCGAGGAGAATCTGCCGCTTCGCTACGAGGAGATCACGCCCGCCGTGCGCGAGAGGCTCGCCTACGAGCTCTCGATCATCCATCGCATGGGCTACGACAGCTACTTCCTCATCGTCTGGGATTTCATCAAGTATGCGCGCGGCGAGGGCATCGCCGTCGGCCCCGGGCGCGGCTCGGCGGCAGGCAGCATCGTCGCTTATCTGCTCGGCATCACGAACCTCGATCCGCTCAAATACGAGTTGCTCTTCGAGCGCTTCCTGAACCCCGAGCGCGTGACCATGCCCGATATCGACATCGACTTCTGCTACATCCGCCGCGAGGAAGTCATCGACTATGTGAAGCGCCGCTACGGCGCCGACCACGTGGCGCAGATCATCACCTTCGGCACGATGGCGGCGAAGGGGGCGATCCGCGATGTCGGGCGCGCGCTTGAAATGACGTACGCGAGCGTCGACCGCGTGGCGAAGGCGGTGCCGTCGGAGCTCGGCATCACGCTCGACCGCGCGCTCGCCGACTCGCAGGATTTTCGCAGCATCTACGAGGAGAGCGACGAGACGAAGCGGCTCATCGACTTCGCGCGCGACCTCGAAGGGCTGCCGCGCCACTCCTCGACGCATGCGGCGGGCGTCGTGATCGCACGCAATCCCCTGACCGACTATGTGCCCGTGCAGGTGTCGGACGGCACGCTCGTGACCGAGTACGACAAGGACCATGTGGAAGAGCTCGGGCTCCTCAAGATGGACTTCCTCGGCCTGCGTACGCTCACGGTCATCGCCGACGCTCTGAAAAATATCAAGAAGAGCCGCGGCATCACGATCGATATCGACAAAATACCGCTCGAAGATGAAAAGACGGCTGAGATGCATTCCCGCGGTGATACGGGCGCCGTCTTCCATATGGAATCGGCATGCATGACGAACCTCGTCAAGGTTCTGCAGCCGC
>CAMURM010000087.1 GCA_947097535.1 uncultured Selenomonas sp. | reverse complement strand
GCTGCCAAAGTGCCGCCGCATTTTCTTCCGGCTCAATCGCGTACTCCAGACGGCGCAGGAGCGTCACGAGGCGACGCCGCACGGCGGGCGTGAAGCACTCTTTGAGCGGCGCCACCTCGTCCGACGTGCGCCTCGCAGCGCAGAGCCAGAATTTCACTTCCAGATCGCGCCCGCGATTTTCAAATCCCGCCGCTTCGAGCCGCTCGATCACGCCTTGAGGCGCTTCGCGCCATACGGGCAGAAAGTCGACCTCCTTATAAAAGGAAGCTGCGAGCAGGGTTTCCATCTCGGGCAGCGCGAAGAGGCGGCGCACGATGGCATAGAAATGCCCCTCGCGCAGCTCTTCGAGCACGCTCCAATGGCGCACGTTCGAAAAGCTCGTCAAAAGGTACCCCGTCGGGCGCAGGAAGAGACCGAAGCCTGCGGCGATGTCCTGCGGATTGCCCGCCGTTTCCAGACAGCGATCGGCGAGGATGTAGTCGAAGCTCTCGCGCGCAAAGGGCAACGGCGTTTCGCGATAGTCGAGGAACGACCACGAAACGTCGAGCGTGGCAAACGCTTCCGCTTCGGCGTGCGCCGCTTCCGCCGTCACGGCGAAGAGGGCGGCTTGAGGCAGCCTCTCGCGCAGCTGCGGCAGGTAGGCGAGGCTCTCGACGACGAGCACGGAAAGAGGCGCCCCCGTCGGGCGCAGAAAGCGCAGGAGGCCGCCCCCCTCCGCCAGAAGATCCTCGCGCCCTTCCCCCGCGCTCATCCCTGCATCTTGCGCGCGATCTCGCGCCCCTTCTCCTTGAGCTCCCGCGGCGTATGCCCCTTGAGCCGCCAGAGGCGCGTCGTCGCGTGCAGCTCGATGACGAGCTTCGTCAGCTCTTCCTCGTCCTCTTCCGTGGCGAGCTTGCCCAGCGTCTCAAGAAAGGCGGCGACATCCTTCATGCTGCCGCCGTTCTGGAACAGCAGGAGGATCTTGCCGACGGCTTCCGCCGCCTGCAGCACTTCCATGTCGAGCTTTTTCATGAAGAACTGCGCGAGCTTCTTGTAGGCGAGCGTCGCCTCGATGTAGCCCTCCTCGCCCGCATCGTAGACCTTGCTGTACGAAAGCTCGGCAAAGGGCAGACTTTCCTTCTCCTGCTGCTCGCGCTCCAGCCACGGCGCGCTCATAAGCGTATGGTAACACATGCCGCGCTCCGTGCCGACGACTTCCTTGTGCCAACAGGAGCCGTTGAGCATCACGCCCATGAAGGCGGCGAAGTCAAGGCGCTGCCCCTCTTCGAGATAAGCGTTGACCATGGCGAAAAGCTTGTCGTAATCGAGGAAGCCGTAGTAGAAGAGAATCCCCGTCGCGAGACGCATGATCTCCGTATTGAGCCGCGCGGCGTCCTCGTAGACGGCAGAATCGAGCTTTTTGAATACGGCTGCGATCTCCTCGGGCATGTACCAGCAGAGCTTGCCCTCGTCCGCGCCGACCGCCACAATGCCGAGCCCGCATAGGTAGTCGAGGCGCTCATCGTCATCGCGGAAGTCATCGGCGAGCCCGTCCTTTTCCCGGATATGGCGGAACGCCTGATACTGCTCCTCGAACGCCGACGGCAGCCAGCGCTCGGCAAACTGCACGGCGGCGGGCAGGAGCAGATCGACGAGCTCGGGCAAGGTCAGCCCGTCCGTCTCCTCAAGGCAGAGGTTGTACGCCATATCGTCAAGCTCCTCGCGCGAAAGACAGCCCAGAGCCTCCTTCAGCGTGCGCTTTTCCGGCAGGGCGCGGCGATAAAGCCGCTCCCTGCGCTCCTTTTCTCCTGCGAGAATCCCCTCAAGTCCTGCCGTCTTTTCCATGAAGCTCACCCTTCCTGCGCATGATGTCTCTTCAAAAACTCGTCAAACTCAGCGGAAATACTCGGCGATGCCGGCGGCAATGCCCTGCGCCGCATTTTCCACACCCTCGTCGGAATTCATCATCTGCTCCTCGCGCGGGTTGGAAACGAACGCCGTCTCAAGAAGCGTGGCGGGCATGTCCGTATGAGCGCAGACGTAGAAGCTGCAAGGCTTCGTGCCGCGGTCGAAGGTGCCGATGCGGCGCAGCACATTGCGCTTGATCGCGTCGGCGAGACGCTTGCTGTTCGCCGAGCCCTTTTCGTAATAGTAGCCCGTCGTGCCGTGCGCTTCGGGAGCCGAGAAGGCGTCGAGGTGTATGCTGAGGAAGATGTCGGCGTTGTTTCGGTTCGCGATGTCGCAGCGCGCCTGCAGCTCCTCCACATCCGTCGCATTCGCCCCCTTTGGCGAGACTTCCGTATCCTGCGTGCGCGTCATGATGACCTCCGCGCCCTGCTCTTCCAAGAGCACCTTGAGCCGCTTCGCGATGCGAAGCGCGATGCTCTTCTCCGTCACGCCCGTTGGGCCGATGGCGCCCGTATCGCTGCCGCCGTGACCGGGGTCGATGGCGATGCGCTTGCCGCTGACGCCCGGCTCCCCGCTGCTCTCGCTCTGCGGGCGCGTCGGCAAAGAGGCGCCGGAGTCGGAAGCAGGCGACTCCGGCTCGCCCACCTCCTCGGACGGACGTGCGCCCCGTCCAAAGTCGATATTCGAGCCGCCCGAGGAAGCGTCAGCGCCTGCATTGTCCGAGGAAGAAGCATCGCCCGCGCTGCCACTAGCCGAGGAAGCATTGTCCGCACTGCCCGCAAGGTTGCCGAAGTCCATGACCACGCGGTAGGGCACGGAGCCGCCTTCCAGTGAGAACACATCGTAATTGCTGTGGCTCTTATACATCTCCGTTTCCACGACGATGCGCACCGTACTGTTATTGAACTGCCCCAGGCGCACCTTCGTCGCAAAGCGGCTCTTGATCTCCTGACTCTTGGCTACTGAAGGAGAAAGGCGCGCACCCGAGAGGTCGACGACGACGCGTCCGGGCGAGGCGAGCGTCATGGTGCGATAGTCGACTTCGCCGTCGGCGTCGACGACGATGCGCACCTTGTCCTTATCGGCGTGGATGCGCACATTCTTGATCTCGGCGAGAGGCGCCGCCTGCGCCGTTGAAAAAGGAAAGAGGCTCTGGCAGAACACACCGAGCAGAAAGATGAAAAAGAAAAGCCAACGAAACGACACGTTCATGCGAAACCCTCCTGTAAACCCTCAAAGCATGTTGCGCAGAAACGCCTGCGTGCGCTCTTCCTGCGGACTTTGAAAAAGCTCACCGGGCTTCCCCTGCTCCACGATCGTGCCGTCCGCCATGAACACTACATGCTGGGAAACCTCGCGGGCGAACGCCATCTCATGCGTCACGACGACCATCGTCATGTGCTCGGTCGCCAGCTCGCGCATCGTCTTCAAGACCTCACCCGTAAGCTCCGGGTCGAGCGCCGACGTCGGCTCATCGAACAGCATGATCTCGGGTCGCATGGCGAGGGCGCGCGCGATGGCGACGCGCTGCTGCTGTCCGCCCGAAAGACGCGCAGGGTAGGCGTCGCGCTTGTCGTAAAGCCCGACCTTTCGCAGAAGCTCCTCCGCCGTCGGCACGATCTCCTCGCGCTTCATGCCCTTTACCTGCATCGGCGCTTCCAGCAGGTTGCCGAGCACCGTCATGTGCGGAAAGAGGTTGAACTGCTGGAACACCATACCCATCTTCAGGAGGATGGCGCGGCACTTATCACTCGGGGCGTACTCCGTATGCCCTGCCTCGTTCTCTGCGGCGAGGAAGTCGCCGTCGACCTCGATCGAGCCCTTGTCGATATCTTCTAAGCGGTTGATGCAGCGAAGCAGCGTCGACTTGCCCGAGCCTGAAGGGCCGATGATGGAAAGCGTTTCGCCGCGCCGCGCTTCGAGGTCGATGCCGCGCAGCACCTCGTTCGCGCCGAAGCTCTTATAGATGCCGTGCATGCGGATCGCCGGTTCATTCATCGTACTTGCCATAGTACGCCTCCAATTTCTTGAATCCCCACGTCAGAACGAACGTCATCACGAGGTAGAAGACCGCCGCGACGAAGAACGGCGTCATATCGAACTCGCGCTGCACGATCGTGCGCGCCACGCGCAAAAGGTCGTTCATCGCCAGAATGTAGATGAGCGACGTATCCTTAACGAGGTTGATCGTCTCGTTGCTCACGGGCGGCAGCACATGGCGGATCATCTGCGGCACGATGATGCGCCGCATCGTCTGCGTGTACGTCATGCCGAGCGACTTCGCCGCCTCGTACTGGCCGCGTCCGATCGACTGGATGCCCGCGCGGAAGATCTCGGCGAAATACGCCGCGTAGTTCAGCGTGAAGGCGAGAAGCGCCGCCGCGATATCGGGCAGGCGAATGCCGATCATCGGCAGCGCGAAGTAGACGAAGAGAAGCTGCAGCATCAGCGGCGTGCCGCGCATGATCCAGATGTAGAACTCCATCAAGAGCCGCAAAGGGCCGATCTTCGAGATGCGACAGAGCGCGACGACGAGCCCGAGGGGCAGCGATAAGAGGAGCGTCACGCAGAAGATTTCAAGCGTGATCTCAGCGCCTTCAAGCATCAGGAATGACGTCCCCAGAATTTTTTCCATAGATTCCTCTCCTCATTTCCGAGAGCACGCACACAGGCGCCGCTCCCACGATTGCCCTTCTATCTTATCACAATTTTTCCCTTTCGCCCACATTTTCAGGAGAAAATATATAAAGCACGGTACAGCGCTAAAGCATTGAACCGAGTCCACGCAAAAAGGAGCCGCCCAAGCGGGTGGCTCCTTTTTCATACGGAAGCGCGAGAAGCGCGTTTCCCTGCCTTACATATAATCAATTGGCGTCTTCTTCTTCGCCTGCTTGAGCATACCAAATTTTGCAGCAATCCATTCCACGATGACGTAGAACACGGGGATCAGGAACACGCCGAGAATCGTCGCGAAAAGCATGCCGCCGACGACGGCGACGCCCATGCCGTTTCTCGCAGAAGCGCCCGCGCCCGTCGCAACGGCGAGCGGCAGGCAGCCGATGATGAACGCGAAGCTCGTCATGAGGATCGGGCGCAGGCGCAGACCCGCCGCCTCGATCGCCGCCTTAACCGGCTCCATGCCTCGGTCGACGCGCACCTTCGCGAATTCGACGATGAGGATCGCGTTCTTCGCCGCCAGACCGATGATCATGATGATGCCGATCTGCATGTAGATGCTGTCCTGCAGCCCCGAATTCATGTGGTGGAACAGGATCATGCCGCCCATGCCGAGCACGTACTCGGAAAGGAGTGCGCCCAGGATGCCCGTAGGCACTGTCAAAAGCACGGCAAACGGCACGCTCCAGCTCTCGTAGAGAGCCGCGAGGCACAAGAACACGAAGACGAGGCACAGGGCGAGCACGCGAAGCGTCGAGCTTCCCGCCGTCTTTTCCTCGCGGCTCTGACCCGACCATTCGATGTTGAAGCCCGCGGGAGCCACTTCAGAGACGACCTCTTCTGCCGCACGCATCGCGTCGCCCGAGCTGTAGCCCGAGGCTGCGTTGCCCTGGATCTGAACGGCACGCGCCGAGTTGAAGCGCGAAATGATCGGTGCGCCCGTGCCGCGCTTCGGCTTCAGGAGCGTGTCAAGCGGCACCATCGTGCCCGCGCTCGACCTGACGAAGATGAAACGCGTCGCCTCAACCTCCGAGCGATACGGCATATCCGCCTGCATCATGACCTTGTAAGTTCGGCCGAACTGGTTGAAGTCATTGACCTGATAGCCGCCGAAGTTGACCTGCAGCGCCGTGAACACGTCACTCATCTGCACACCGAGCTGCTTGACCTTCTCGCGGTCGATCTCGAAGTCGTAAATCGGCGAGTTGATGCTGTACGTCGTCCGCACCCCCTGCAGCTCGGGACGCTGGTTCATCGCCTGCACGATCTGCTTCGTGATCGTATCAAGCTCTTCATCCGTATGCCCCGACATATCCTGCAGCTGCATCGTCCAGCCGCCGACCATGCCGAGTCCCGGCAGCGCCGGCATGTTGAACGCGATCACCTGCGACTCAGGCGCGACCTTCGCGCCGATGCCGAAGGTCTTGCCGATGAGCATGTTGATATTCGTCTCCACCGTCGTGCGCTCACTCCACGGATCGAGTCCGACGAAGATCGTGCCCGCGCTCGACTTCGCGCCGAAGGACAGGATATCGAAACCGTTGATGGCCATGACCATATCGACGCCGGGCAGCTCCTTGAGAGAGGCCTGCACCTTGTCTATGCTCTCCTGCGTGACGTTGGTCGACGTGCCGGGCGGCAGACTTACGGAAACGATATAAAATCCCTGATCTTCATCCGGTACGAAGGTCGACGGCATGTTCTTGTAGACGATCGCCGTAAGGGCGCAGACGAGCACCATGAAGAGAATGGCGAAACGCGACTTGCGAATCATCTTGGCGACAATGCCCAGGTAGCCGCTCTTCGTCTTGTCAAACCATCTATTGAAGCCGGCGAAGAAGCGGTCGAGAATGCCCTTCTTGTCCGCCTTGTCCTTCGCGTGCGGCTTCAAGATCAAAGCGCAAAGAGCCGGCGTCAAGGACAGGGCGACAAAGGCCGAGATCGCCATGGAAATGGCGATGGTCAGGGCGAACTGCTTGTAGAGAACGCCCATCATGCCGCCGAGGAAGGCGACGGGGACGAAGACGGCGGCGAGCACGAAGG
>CAMURM010000086.1 GCA_947097535.1 uncultured Selenomonas sp. | reverse complement strand
TGCAGGCGCACGAGCCGAATTCGCCGATCCGCATGATCGCGCCCGGCAGGGTCTACCGCCGCGACGACTACGACGCGACGCACTCGCCGATGTTCACGCAGGTCGAGGGGCTCGTCGTCGACGAGGGCATCCGCTTCTCCGACCTCAAGGGCACGCTTGAAGACTTCTTGCGCCAGATGTTCGATGAAAAGGCGCGCGTGCGCTTCCGCCCGAGCTTCTTTCCCTTCACCGAACCGAGCACGGAGGTCGACATCTCGTGCGTCATGTGCCACGGCGAGGGCTGCCGTGTCTGCAAGGGCACGGGCTGGCTCGAAATCCTAGGCGCGGGCATGGTGCATCCGAACGTCCTTACGATGAGCGGCTACGATCCCGCGAAGGTCACGGGCTTTGCCTTCGGCATGGGCGTCGAGCGCATCGCCATGCTTTCCTACGGCATCGACGACCTGCGGCTCTTCTACGACAACGATGTGCGCTTCTCGCATCAGTTCTGAGGGGGAGGGAAAATCATGCAGGTATCCATCGAATGGCTTCACGACTATATTGATTTCAAAGAAACGGCAGAAGAGCTCGCCGACAAATACACGATGGCGGGCGTGCCCGTAGAGAACGTCGTGCGCGCCGACGCAGGCCTCGATAAGGTCGTCACGGGCCGCATCGAAAAGCTCGCACCGAACCCCGACTCCGACCATCTGCTCGTCTGTGGGATGAATGTGGGCGAAAAGGAGCTCGTCACGATTCAGACGGGCGCCGACAACGTGCACGAGGGCGACATCGTTCCCGTCGCACTCGTCGGCGCACATCTGCCGAACGGCTTGAAGATCTCGAAGGGAAAGCTGCGCGGCGTCGTCTCGAACGGCATGCTTTGCTCCGCTGGAGAGCTCAAGCTCGACGAAACGAATCTGACGGAAAAAGAGAAGCAGGGGATCTACATCCTGCCGCCCGATACGCCCGTGGGTGTGCCTGCGAGCAAGGTTCTGGGGCTCGACGGCATCGTTTTGGAGTTCGAGCTCACGGCGAACCGCGGCGACTGCTTCAGCGTCCTCGGGCTCGTGCGCGAGGCCGCAGTCCTCACGGGCAGCGAGGCGAAGTTCCCGGAAATTCGCGTCGAAGAGGATGCTTCTGCAAGGGCGGCCGATCTCATTGAGATCGGCATCGAGGCGCCCGAGCTTTGCAGCCGCTTTTCCGCGCGCATCCTGCAGAACGTCAAGATCGCGCCCTCGCCCGCATGGCTGGCGAAGCGCCTCGAAGATGCGGGCATCCGCGCCATCAACAACGTCGTCGATGTGACGAACTTCGTCATGCTGGAGCTCGGTCAGCCCATGCACGCCTACGACTACGAGCAGATCGCGGGCAAGAAGCTCACGGCGCGCCGCGCGAAAGAGGGAGAGGAACTGCATACGCTCGATGATTCCTCGCGCCGCGCCAAGGGCACGGAGCTCGTCATCGCCGACGCGGAAAAGGCGGCGGGGCTCGCAGGCGTCATGGGCGGTCTGGAATCCGAAGTCACCGACGCGACGTGCACGGTCGTCTTGGAAGCCGCCTCGTTCAACGGCGCGAGCATACGCCGCACGAGCCGCGCGCTCGGTCTGCACTCCGAGGCATCGGGCCGCTTCGAGCGCGGCGTCGACGTCGCGCACACGGTGCGCGCACTCGACCGCGCGGCGCAGCTCCTGCAGGAGATGGGCGCCTGCACGGTCGCGGCAGGTGTCGTCGACGTCTATCCGGCGCCGAAGGAGCCCGTCGAAGTCACGTTCACGGCGGCGGCGGTCAACGCGCGTCTCGGCACGGAAATCGAGGGTGCGGACATGGTGCGCATCCTCGAAAAGCTCGGCTTTGACGTGCGCGAAGAGGGCGGTGCCTACGTCGCACGCGTGCCGTCCTGGCGGAGCGATGTGACCTTGATGGAGGACCTCTCGGAAGAGGTCGCGCGCATCTACGGCTACGACAAGATCGCCTCGACGCGTCCGCGCGGCGAGGCCGTACAGGGCTGCCAGAGTGAGCAGCTCACCTTCATCGATAAGATCAGGGGAGTCCTCACGGGGCTCGGCATGACGGAAACGGTGTCCTTCAGCTTCACGCACCCGAGCATGTTCGACAAGCTGCAGGTGCCGCAGGAAAGCCCCCTGCGCCGCGCCGTGCCCATCATGAACCCGCTGACGGACGAATATCCGCTCGTGCGCACGACGCTTCTTACGAGCCTTCTGGAAAATGCGCAGAGAAACTTCTCGCGCAAGAACGAAGATCTGCGCCTCTTCGAGGTCGCGCCGATCTTTTTGCCCAAGGCGCTGCCCGTGACGGAACAGCCCGAAGAGGTCATGAAGCTTGCGGGACTTATCGTCGGCAGGCGTCATCCTGTCGGCTGGAATCAAGGCAACGAAGCTGTCGACCTCTACGATGTCAAGGGCATCGCGGAAGAGCTCCTCGCGCGCCTCTCGATTGCCAATTACACGGTGGAAAGCGGCGAACACTTCGCACTCCATCCGGGAAAGACAGCATTCTTCAAGAAAGGCAGGGAAGTCATCGCCGTGCTCGGCGAGGTGCACCCGTCCGTGCTGCAGGCGCTCGATATCCATAAGAAAGCGTACATCTTCGAGATGGACGTCAAGACGCTGCTCAAATACCGCGCGAAGAACTTCCGCTACGAGCCGCTGCCGCGCTTCCCTGCGATCACGCGCGACCTCGCGCTTCTCGTCGACGAGGGAACGGATGCCGCGGCGCTCATGCACACCATTCAGAAGAACGCCGGCAAATTCTTCAAGGATCTGCGCCTCTTCGATATCTACACGGGCGATCAGGTTGCCGCGGGCAAGAAGAGCATGGCATTCAGCGTCGACTTCCAGTCAGCGGATAAGACCTTGAAGGATGAAGAAGCCGATGAAGCGATCGCGAAGATTCTGACGGCGCTTCAAAAAGAATGCGGAGCCGAGCTTCGCGCCTGAAAAGACAGCGGGTGAAACGATGGAAAAGAAGAAGGTAGTCGTTGAAATCTTCGGTGAGATGTATCCGCTCAAGAGTGATGAGCCTGCCGACTATGTGCGCCGACTCGCGAAGCTCGTGGACAACAACATGCGCGATGTCGCAAAAAAGACCCGTAGTTTCTCCGGCGTGAAAATCGGCGTGCTTGCGGCTCTGCAGCTTGCTGATGAATACTGCAAGCTGAAAAAAGACTATGACGAGCTTCTCGCGCTCTTAGAAGAGCCCAAGGGGTAAACGTAGCGCGAAGCGTCGTGTCATCACTGTATCGAAAAAGCCCCCAAGACAACTTGCGGGGCTTTTTGTATAAAAAAAGCCCTCGGATTTAAAGGGCGTTTCCGACGACATCCATCCGAGGGCATAGAACGATAGATACAGCGCATCTGCGCAAATCTGGGCGACTTCATTTTATCAGCGCTTCTTTTATTATAGCACAGAAAGGCGCAGCAGAAAACAAAACAGACGAAGACGAATGAGACATTTACTTCCGATAAGTATAAATCATACGGAATGTCCAGTAAAATCAATGGTTCATAACGGATTTGCCGCCATTTTGCCGCCGTTCGTAAAAATGGCGGCAAAATAACAAAAGAAAAAAGACGTCATGCAAAGCGCAAAAGTGACGTCTTTTTTTGTTACAAGACTTGATCGAGCAGGCTTCTTGTTTTCTGCTTGCGTGCATCAAGCACATGGGAATAGGTCTGCGCCGTCGTGTTGATCGAGCTGTGACCTAGGCGCTTGGAGACAAGCTCCAAGTCCTCACCCGCCTCGAGTAAAAGGGTGGCGTGCGTATGGCGCATAGAGTGGAACGTATAGCCTGCGCCGAAAGTTTCGCTGCACCATTGATTGAAATAGCGCATAGCGTCGGGCGTGAGCATCCGTCCCTGTTTGGTGTGGCAAATGAAAGCGTCGGCGGCTTTGGGGTTTTGCAGACGTGCAACGGCTTGCCGAGCCTTCTCTGCCTTGAGAATCTTATAGAGCTTCTCACCGTAGGGGATTATTCTGCGGCTGTGGGAAGTCTTGGGAACGTCTTGGAGTTCCACGCCGCCTGCGACAATGACCGTTTTCTGAATAGCGATTTCCCGTGCCTCGAAGTCTACATCTTGCCATGTGAGGGCGCAGCACTCGCCAAGCCGTGCGCCCGTATGATAGGAGAGAGCGAGGGGAAGAAAGAATTGATGCCCCGCTGGGAACTGACGAAAGATGGTGGCGAGATGTTCGGCGGTAAAGGTTTTGATCTCTTTGGGCGGCGCGGTGTATTTGGGAACCTTGATATTCTGCGCAGGATTTTTGGGGATGCACTCGCAAAAGTCGCTGGCATAGACAAAGGCTTTTTTGAGCACGGCGCAAATGCTCGACACGGTGGAACGGGCAAGTCCGTTTTGCTTGGCATCGTTCAAGAGCTGTTGGAGCATCTGCGGGCGGATGGAGCGCAGCTTGCGATCACCGATAGCGGAGCGGATATGGTTCTCGAAGATGGAGCGATAGGAGCGGCTCGTATTCTTGTGCGTGTTGATACTCACATCGTCGGAGAGCCATTCCGTGAAAAACTCCGTGACCGTTTTCTTTGTCGGCTCGACGTAGCCGCCGTTGACTTCGAGGGAAACAAGCGCTCGTGCATAGGCTGCCTCGGCCTCTTGGCGCGTACTGCCGCCGGGGACTTCCTTGCGCTTACGGGTCTCGCCGCTGCCGATCTCGATGGTATAGTACCACTTGGAACCGCGTTTTCGAATGTATGCCATTGGATGCCTCCTGCCTTTCTGCTTTAATCCCAGTCAATATCTGCATGGGAGACGGCTTTTCCGTTCCGAAGATCTTCACGGGCGGCATCGAGATCGGCGCGTTCTACTGGTGTGAGTTTTGTGAAGTCAGGATCCCCTGCAAGGACGAGCTTCTTCATGAAGGTGAGAGCGAAATCTTTATCAACATCCGGCAGGAAATTATAGAGACGAAGCATCTCTTGCTCATTTGCAGTCACGTCATATCCTCCTTAAAGGCTATAGAATGCGACGGGTTTATCTGAATTTGCAATGTGAAAAAAACTCACATTGCTTTTTTCCTTTAATTCGCTTTCGCTGAAGATATTCTTGATATGACGTGTGATACCACTGCGTTCTTTATTAAAAAGTTCGGCAATTTGCGCTTGTGTCAACCATACCGTGCCTTCATTGGTCAAAAGGCTTACCTTTGCCTCACCATCATCTGTGTTGTAGATAATGATATTGTCCATCGTATAACTCCTTCCTGCCATTTACGTATGGCTTCTTTTACCGACGACCATATCGCACACATACACGGAATGGTCGTCGGTATCAGCAAAAAATAGAAAAGCCCCCCAAGGCGCAAACTTGGGGGGCTTTTCGTGCTTGCATATGGAGAACATTGCACTATCATTCTGCCGCCCATAGTATAGCATATTCTGTTGAGCATGTGCAAGCTAAACCCGTCGAAATCGAGGGGTTTAACCGTGTCGGATTCAACGGTGGTTGTCTCCGACAAGAAAATCTATGTAGCTAAATTATACGTCGTCTCCTTCTATCGCATAGGTTTGGGTGTTGCCGTTTGGCACTCTGTAGAGCGTCAAGGAAACGTCATCATATTGGGTACCGTAAGGGGTGTTTGTTTCGTTTAAGGATATTGGTTCTGATTTGTTTCCTTTCGGTGCGTCGCCATCCTGATACAGTTCCTTATAGCGAACCTCATAGGTTCCAGGGGATATGTTTTCGCAAGTAAATTGCTGCTTGGGAGCTATGGTGAATGTACGAATCGGAAGTTTTTTTTGCATGTCCCAGATTCGTACGTAAACGGGCATATCGTTCTGCGTGTTATCAACAGTAATACAGGAAAGTCCAGATGTGTTGCGTTTCTCTGCCCCTTCGACGTAATGTGTCGGCACGTTGCTTCGTGCTACGGGCTGGATCTTTGGCTTTTGAGGTGGCGGAGTCTGAGCTTCTTTGCCTTGAGTGGATGGCTTGGCAGAGTTGTGCAGCGTGGAGGTCGGAGATGACGGAGTCGTTGGGTGTGTTGTTTTACTTGGCTGGCAGGATAGGGCTGCGAGGAAAAATACGGCAGCTGCGGCAATCACGAGCCGAGCTATTACGTTTGACCTTGAAGTTGATTTCTTGCTTTTTTCATATAGGGAACGCTTGTTTTTTATGGTCTGTTTCGTATGGAGGATTTTGCTGTAGAAAGGAGCATCCTTGGATGTGAAGATTTCTGCCAGCTTGATGTACTTTTCTGAATACTCGACATCGTTCGCCCATATAAATGCTACAGCGAGATGCCAGTACGCTAAACCTATGATGTTTTTTATGTTGGCATTTATACCGCTTTCCAGATTGAGATTATGTAGTAGGTTTTGCAGTCCATGGTCAAGCGAGGCGGCGGCACTCATGGCAAGGGATTTGTTCTCTCTTGCGAATACAGGTTTTTGAATGATTCGTTTGTCGAGTTCTTCAATAATAGCGGAACAAAGCTCAATAATTTTCTTCGCGATTGCGGAATTTTCTGTGTCGGTGGATGAGTGGGGCGCCGATGGATTATTTTTGGGAATGGCTTGGTTGCAAAAATGGCTGTCATAGTCTTTCCTCTGCACGGGGTTTGACAGTACATGATATGCTTCGTTTATTTTCGCCATCTTGATCGTTGCATAGCGAGGATCAAGCTTCGTTACATCTGGA
>CAMURM010000085.1 GCA_947097535.1 uncultured Selenomonas sp. | reverse complement strand
GCTCTTCTGTGTATACGCGATTTTCCACACCGGGTATAAGTTGTATCATGAGTGTGTAAATCACTCCGTGATATGTGTTTAGTGGGAGCGATACAGGGTTGGTTAAATTTGGGTACTTTTGTATGCAGCTGTCGAAGAAATCACAAAAAACAGATGGTGCAGTTTCCCATAGCAGTTGAGCTGCGTAGTAGAGACTCCAATCTTTCGTAATGTTGAATAAAGGAAAATGAGGCTCGAATAGGTATTCTGTACATTGCAACAGGTGTCCTTGTGCATCAAACTTCTGCCATGCACCAGGAATGATTGTGAGGATTCGCGCACTGTCGTACTTTGTATAAGCGTATTCTTTTTGAAGTGATTCATTGAGAATGTTGCGGTACGTGTCGATCAAAGTGTTTCGTTCTAAGGCCGCAAGAAAATGTCTGCAAGCAGAAGCTTCTTTTTCGTGCATGTAAGCGAGGATCGATAGTGCTTGCTCGGGTACAGATGAAAAGAGCTTCTGAAAGTTATTCAACGTGGGCTCGTTCTGCGGCCTATCCTGTATTTCTGAGGGCGTTTCTTGTGCACTGGGGGCATTTGCCTGCGAATCATAGATCAGTTGAATCTTTTCGTTGTCTGAATTGGTAAGATTCTTCAGATTTTCTATGATTTCGGCATAGTGGTCGAAGATTTCGTTGGCAACTTTGGGAGGGCAGTAAATTGCAGCAGCGGAGTGCTGATTGGCCATAGAATCGAAAGAGTTCGAGAGCATGTAAACAAGGGGCTGCTTGCTGGAGAGAATAAGGAAACGATCATGCAATATACCTTGTTTGATCATCCAGACCTTGAAGTCGATGGGGGCGATATAGTCAAGAGTTGCGCTCAGAGCTCGGATATCATCCAGACGTGAATGCTCCTTATTAGGCTCGGCAGCACTGGTGTAAATCTCATAGGGGATATCCCTATGATTGAGATTGATAATAATTTTGCTGAGCGCCCTTGCATTGATATAAGGGTCAATTAGAATTACTCGTTTCGTTTCGTTTTGCTGAGATAAAAGCTCTTTGAACCAATCAAGGAAAGCTTCAACCTTAGATTCTTCACCTTTCGCCTGCAGAAAAAATTTGCTGAAGGATTGTGCTATGGGATCTGCTTCGCAGAGGCGATTACGCAGGTCTTTTTGAATCATGTCTTCTTGCTGGAACCAAGGCTCGTCACTGGATTTTGAAGGGATGGAGATTTTTCCTGCCGATATATAGTGTTTTACGTTGTGTTGCTTTGAAACCTTATGATGCCAGATATCCTGAATATGAAATTGCCGATCCAATATACTGGTCTCACAGATGCTCTGACGTATTAGGTGCAGTCGATTTTGATAAATAAGATGAGACGCGCCTTCTCCTCCCGTGCGCTTCCAGATACTGATATCAGCATGTGAGATGTTTTCCGGAATAGTAATTACTTTTTTCATGGGCATATGGGATTTATTGGAAGCGAGAGGATATAGGTTGTCAATGAGAGGGTTTCGTGTATTCGAAAGAACGACACGTACGATAAAATTTCCTTTTAGTCGACGTTGGTCAAGTTGAATTATGAGGCTCCGAGCTCCTGATGGATCGCCATATGTATCAAAATCTTTCTGTACATCTATTGCGATACCTTCTGTATTGTCCTCATTCAGAGGGTACAGTACATCAAAGTTTCCAAGACGAGCAATTTCGTTCGGCCGATTTTTCCACTGTGGAAAGACCATGGTTAATATATCCCACATCTGAAGTAGACTAGGGCTGGATGATTCATTATCACTATCTATATATAAATTTTGTTTTGCGGCAGCAAATAGAGATTCACAATATAGCGCCTTATTACTTGGAGAGAGGAGCGAGAGAGACCATGGAGCGGTATGATCATAAACGCTTGGAAGCGGTTGTATAAAAGCTGGACGATAGACAAGCTGCCCGTCGTTGATTACGACGGATTGAACGGCATTCTGTATCTTCTTGTTTCTGTTTTTTTTCCCGCCTTGCATGCCTGGGGGTGTTGTCAGTTCCAGACTTGTGCGAAAGTCACGCCCTTCTGCTGCGAGAGTCAGAAATTTTTTCAGTGCTCCACCTGATAATGTTTTGGATGCTTTCCAAACTTCTCCTGTTGGGTGACTTTTTCCTAAGAAATCCAGATACCAATGCTCCTCTTCCTGATCATCACAGGGGGGAGTTGGAGTTGCATAGCCATAGAGATAAACTGCGGTGAAATCGGGATCCTTCTGAAGGAGAAAATAAGCATTGAGAGAGAACGTATCTGATGGTCGGATGTTTTGCCAAGGCATGGAAGTGACATCCGGCTCAATAGAAAGGATGTCTTCAATGCTGCATTGAAGCAGATCGCAGAGACGACCGATTACATCGAGATTTACAGGTTCTCCCGCAGTCATTCGCGCTACCGTAGCCGAGCTGAGGGAAAGTTGTCCTTTTGTCATCCGACGTTCCTTCAGCAAGTGCCAAAGCGGACTATAGTTGTAAAGCATAAAGGTTTCCTCCTTTAAATACCGTTGTATAAATTTTGATTGACGTTAGCTTATCATATATTAGCAGAAAATGCAATATAAATTTTGCAAATACAAATAATATATTTGCAAATACGAAGTTTTTAACGCGCCGATGGCGGCAAACATCGTAGACTTACGCAAAACCAACGATGAACGAAGTTTAGGCGAGTTGTTCTATCTGTTGATGGATGAACTTCCAGATATACGCTTGGCAGAAGCGGTACGGTTTCTTGTGTCGCTCTTTGCCGAACGATTGCAAGAACGGACGATGCTCGATGAACAGAAGGTACAGGCGCAGTTGGAAGGTTTCTTGCCTGAATTGCCGTCGCTGTTGTCAAAAAACTGCGAAAATGTGCATAGCGAATCTGTTTTTTCAGCTACAAAGCCGTATTTTTCAAGCCTTGATGAATGTTTTTGATGTGCGAAGTTTGAGTACTATAAGTAAGCCATTCGCGACAAGAAGCACAGTCTCCTTGACATTCGTCACTTCACCTTAAAGCGGCGTAGTATAGGGCGATATATCCCTCCTTCCTTCCCGCATGTATGCGCTTGAAGCGCAAAAAGAGACGCTTGCAGCAAGCGAAGCGTCCGAAAGCGCAGCGTATGCGGGAAGGAGTGGCAAGTATGCGTGTATTCTTGAACCCGGGGCACGATCCCCTTTACGACAGCGGCGCGGTCAATGCGGCGCTCGGACTCCGCGAGTGCGATGTCGCAGCCGACATCGGCGCGCGCGTGAAGCTCTATCTGGAACTCGTCGGCATGGAGGTGTTTCTCATGCAGAGCGACAACCTCGCGTGGGAGAGCCGCCACCTTGAGCGCTGGAACGCCGCCGTGACGGACGAGGCGAACAAGTGGCGCGCCGACGTATTCGTGAGCCTGCACTGCAATGCGGCAGACGGCGAAGCACACGGCACGGAGACGCTCATCTACGCGCGCGGCGGCAAGGCGGAGAGGCTCGCGCGCGCCATCGAGTGGCAGATCACGACCTCGCTCGGCACGGAAGACCGCGGCATCAAGGAGCGGCCCGAGCTCATCGTCCTCCACGCGACCGCCATGCCCGCCGTGCTCGTGGAGATGGCATTCATCGACCACCTGCCGGAAGCGCGGCTCCTCGTGGATAAAGCCGACGTCTTCGCCCGCGCCATCGCACGCGCCGTCACGGACTACGAGGCGGAGATGATGACCGCCGCCTCCTCGCAAAGCAAGGCAAGATAGCGAGAGGGCTATTCCTTTACCCCCGATCGAATCGGATCGGGGGTATTTCTATGCTCACACGCCACGGCGCCGCAATGCAAGCCATGCGGCGAACGCGGCTCAGAAAACAGTTGACCGCAGAGCCGCATTAAGACTATAATTCAATAGAAGCACTGAATTTATCCGACTTCCTCAAGGAAGCGCTGAATTCATCCGTGCTTTTGCAAGAAGCAAAAAGCGCAGGCAAGGTGCCTGCTTTTGAAAGGAGAAACGCAATGTTTGGTGGAATGGGCAACATGGGTAACATGTCCGGCATGATGAAGAAAGTGCAGAAGCTCCAGAACGACATGAAGAAAATGCAGGAGGAGCTCAAGAGGAAGACCGTCGAGGTATCAGCGGGCGGCGGCGCCGTCAAGATCGTCATGAACGGCGAGAAGGAAGTGCAGTCGCTTCATATCGATCCCGCCGCCGTCGATCCCGAGGATGTCGAGATGCTGCAGGATCTCCTCTCGGCCGCCTTCAACGAGTCGGTCAAGAAGGTCGACGACATGATGGCGGGCGAGATGGGCAAGCTCACGGGCGGCCTCGGCCTTCCTCCGGGCATGTTCTGAGATGCAGTACATCGCACCGCTGGCAAAACTCATTGAACACTTTCGCGCACTGCCGGGCATTGGCTCCAAGACGGCAGTGCGTCTTGCTTATCACGTCCTCGATATGGACGCGGCGAAAGCGCGGGCGCTCGCGGCGGCGATCGTCGAGGCGCGCGAGAAGATCGGTTTCTGCAGCGTCTGCTGCAACCTTTCCGATGAAGACCCGTGCGCCGTCTGCCGCTCGGAAAAGCGCGACCGCACGAAGATCTGCGTCGTCGAGCAGCCGCAGGACGTCGCTGCCATCGAGCGCATGAAGGACTACAAAGGCCTCTACCATGTGCTGCACGGCTCGCTCTCGCCCTTACAAGGCATCGGCCCTGAGAACCTGCGCGTCAAGGAGCTGCTGCACCGCCTCGAAGGCGAGAAGGGCGCCGAGACGACGGAGATCATCATGGCGACGAACCCCACGGTCGAGGGCGAGGCGACGGCGATGTACCTCGCGCGCCTCTTGAAGCCCGCCGGCCTCAAGGTCACGCGCATCGCCCACGGCCTGCCCATCGGCGGCGATCTCGAATACGCCGACGAAGTCACGCTCGCAAAGGCGCTCGAAAACAGAAAGGAAATCTAGTATGCTCGAAATCATTGTGGCACTCGCCGTCGGCCTCCTGCTGCTGGCGATTGCGGCAAAGCTCCTGTCCCTGCCCTTTCGCCTTTTGAAGAAATTCATCGTCAACAGTGTCATCGGCGCCGTCCTTCTCTCCATCGTCAAGCTCCTGGGTTTCTCTGTGACGATCAACATCCTCACGGCGCTGATCGCGGGCATCTTCGGCAGCCCCGGCGTGCTCTGCGTGCTCGCGTGGAGCTACTTGTAAAAGTGGCTGCAAAGAATCACGGATAAAGCGGCTGTAAAAACAGCCGTTTTGCGGACATTTGGCGCCGCCCTTTCAGGGCGGCATTTTATCGCAAAGCAAAGAAGGCAAGACATTGAACGACATGCAGAAAAAGAGCGGCGAGAAGCTCTGGACAGCCGAATTCATCGGCCTCAGCGGTACGAACTTCTTCCACTTCATGGCGCAGTATATCCTCATCGTGGGGCTGCC
The DNA here is from genome assembly GCA_947097535.1 of uncultured Selenomonas sp. GTDB lineage: Bacteria > Bacillota > Negativicutes > Selenomonadales > Selenomonadaceae > Selenomonas. Next base: position 1,293 of record CAMURM010000085.1, on the reverse strand, counting down.
CATCTACATCATGAACGACATGAAGGGCGGCGAGCTCGAAGCGGGGCTTGCCATGACCTTCTTCCAGATCGGCACCGTCGCCTGCCGCCCCCTTGCGGGCAGGCTCATCGACAGCGTCCACAAGGGCAGGCTGCTCCTCGGCGCGACGCTCGCCTTCTTCGTCATCATGCTCGCCTTCTGCTTCGCGCACACGGAGGAAATGCTCTACGCGCTGCGCCTCGTGCACGGCGTCGAATTCGCACTCGGCACGACGGCGGCGGCGACGCTGGCGGCGCTCGTGCTGCCCGCGGCGAAAAAGGGCACGGGCATCGGCTACTTCGCGCTCTCGACGAACCTCGCGATGGTCGTCGGCCCCCTCATCGGCCTGCTCCTCATCCGCTCCTTCGGCACGCTCGCCATGTTCGCCTTCCTCACGGCGAGCGCCCTCTTCACGCTATGGCTCGCGAACCGCAAGCGGCTCTCTGACGCCATCGTCCTGCCCGCGAAGGAAAAGGCGCGCCGCGGCTTCGCCCTCGTCGAGCGGCGTGCCGTGCCCATGGCACTTCTCGGCGGCATCGTCTTCTTCGCCTACGGCGGCGTCCTGACCTTCATCCCGCTCTACGCGCGCTCGCTCGGCATGGACGAAAGCGTCAGCACCTTCTTCGCCGTCTTCGCCCTCATCATCGTGGCGACGCGCCCCTTCATCGGCCGCCTCTTCGACAAGAAGGGCGCCGACTACACGGTCTATCCTGGACTCATCCTCTTCTTCTGCGGCTTTTTGTGCTTCGCCGCCGCCAAGAGCCCCGCCGCCTTCTTCCTCGCTGCCGCCGTCCTCGGCGCGGGCTTCGGCGCCGTCAGTCCCGCCTTCCAGACGCTCGCCGTCGCGAGCGTGCCGCCCGAGCGCGCGGGGCTTGCGACCGCGACCTACTTCTGGGCGCTCGACATCAGCGTCGGCATCGCCGCCGCGACCTTGGGTCTCTTCGCCGCCCGCTTCGGCTACGGCGCACTCTACGGCATCCTCTGCCCCGCCGCCGTCATCTGCACGGCCGTCGGCTATTTTGTATGGCGCAGGCAAAAATAAGGAAAGGGCTGTCGCATAAATCGAATTTGACTTATTGCAACAGTCTCTTTTTCAGTCTTGACAATATTCGCTGCAATGCATACTATGATAGTAGAAGCGTATGAGGAGAGGAGAAAATCTGTGAGAATAATCAGGAAAGATGTTCCCGCGGAATATTGTGCATTGATACAGAAATTCCGCTTGATCGATGATGCGTTTTTCAACGTATGTTTTGACAACTATATCGAAGGAAT
>CAMURM010000084.1 GCA_947097535.1 uncultured Selenomonas sp. | reverse complement strand
TCACGCGCATAGAAAAGCGTGCGCAGCGCACGCACAGGATCCTCGGCAAAGGCGCGCGTGAAGCGCACGACGATTTCCGCCTCAGATGCCGAGCGCAAGGCTCCCGCCGCAGCAAAGAAGTCGAGCACGTCCGAACCTGAGCTCGCATAGGTCACGGCATCGTTCTCCGTCCGCGTATAGAGCCTGTTGCTTTCCTCCTTGAGCAAATCGAGCATCGTACTTCCTCCTTCGCGCAAAATGTCCGGCGCAAAATGCTGCTGCAAATGTGCCGGACATATCCATTCCCACAGCATACACCGTGGCTATTATCAGTGGTTCCTAAAACAAGATGCCACGGACGGAAGCGACAAGCCGCCCCGTCCTGTGAGGTCGAGCCTCACTACCGGTCTTCTACAGGTTGGTTTGCTGTTGGCATCTTTTACGAGACACGTCCAGAATGGATCCCCGTTAAGGTATCACACTATAGGGTTGGAGAAGTTGCTGCAGGTGCCTCATGTATAGGATATCATAGAATAGGCTATAGTGCAATAAATTTTTAAAATATTTCGTATACTTGCGTCAGTGCAATGATATTCTCCGGCAGAACATCGAACCTGTTTCATCCTCCTGCTTGTCCCTTATGCTATAATAAAGGAAAAACTCCTTGCCCGCTGCACAAAGAAACGAAAGATGCCGCAATACAACGACCAGCTAAGTGCTCATGAAAGGACGAAACCACCATGCAATACACCGCACACTACGCCTCGCCGCTCGGCGCCGTCACTCTTGCCAGTGACGGCACGGCGCTCGTCGGGCTTTGGTTCGACGGGCAGAAGTATTTCGCCGCCACGCTCGATGATGAGCACAAACAAAAGAGCCTCCCCGTATTCGAGGAGGCTCGCCGTTGGCTCGATCTTTACTTCAGCGGCAGGGAGCCGGACTTTTTGCCGCCGCTCGCACCGAAGGCCACGCCGTTTCGCAAAAAGGTCTGGGACGTCCTGCTTTCGATTCCCTACGGCAAAACCATGACCTACGGTGAAATCGCCGCGCGCATCGGCCAAAAGAGTGCCGCCCACGCCGTCGGCGGCGCCGTCGCCCACAACCCCATCTCGCTCCTCATCCCCTGCCACCGCGTCGTCGGCACGAGCGGCAGCCTCACGGGCTATGCGGGCGGCATCGACAAGAAGTTGAAGCTCCTGGAGCTTGAAGGCGTGGCTGGCGACACTTACCAGATCTTGCCCGCGAGGAACCAGAAGCGCCCGCGATCTGCCGATATTCTTTCGTAGTTTGAGCGACCGAGACCGATGCGGCGCGCGTAGTCGAGGCGCGCGAACCAGTCGGGCGCGTTGTAGGCGAGGCCGATGCCCCAGCCCTTGAGCGTCGTCGTCGAGCCGTCGATCGAGCTTCTGCCGGCGTCGAAGTAGGTGCTCGCGACGAGTCCCGGCACGTCGGTGTAGTAGCGCAGCTCGACCGTGCCGAGCATGCCCTTGTCGCCCGTGCCCGTGCCCTGCGGATAGGCGCGCACGGCGTTGGCGCCGCCGATATACATCTGTTCAGAGCTGTCGAGATGCTTGGACGCCGCCTGCCCCGACAGTTTGACCATGATGTCCGCCTGCTTGCCGAGCGTCTGCACTGCCGTGACCTTCGCCTCCGCTTTCGTGAAGCCGCCGGCCGTGCCAGCCTGTCTTGCCAGCATCCTTGCATACGTCGTATCCGCCGTGACGTTGCCCGCCGTCAGCACGAAGTTGTAATTCAGCGAAAGACCGTTCTTGCGGTCGCGCCAAAAGCCTTCGACGCCGGCATGGACATTGTGCGAATGCTTCTTGCTGTCCGCCTGCCCCTGGAAGGAATCGATGTCATCCTTGAGCCTGCGGTAATCGTAGCCGTAGGTGACGGCGAGCTTCTCGTCTGTCGTGTGGTAGATGGGCCGGCTGCCGTAGATGCTGATCGTGTCCGCCGTGCCGTTCATGCCCAGGTTTCGCAAAGGACCGCCGACCTCGTAGTCCATGCGGCTGTAGCCAATGCCGAGCGACGTGCCGCCATGTCCGACGAGCGCTTCGTAGTTCACATAGTAGTTGTGCATCGACTTGTTGGATATCACGGCGCCGACATTGACCTTCGAGCCCATGCCGTCGACATTGTAGATCGAGTGCTGCACACCGTAGCGGTAGCGCCCCGTGGATTCGCTGCCATAGTTCTCGGCGTAGAGGATCGTCGAAGACGGCTTGCCGTCCTCGATGTGCACGGTGACGTCGCTCGAGCCAAACGTCTTGCCCGCGCTGAGCATGCCGACGGCGCGCGCACCGCTGAAATCACTGATCGTGTAGAGTGCCGTTTCCAGATCCTTCGTGCGGATGATCTCGCCCTTTTTCAGACCTGCCAGGAACCCTTGAGCCGCTGCATCCTTGAAGCGGCTCTTGTTGTCGATCTTCACGTCGCCGTAGCGACCGGGAATGATCTTGATGATGACATTGCCGTCCGACGATTCCTGCGCGGGCAGGTAGGCGGCGGCGGCCGGATAGCCATGACTGCGGCAGTAAGCCGTAATCTGATCCTGCAGGTCGTTGAGCCCCGCCAGCGTCGTCTCCTTGCCAATGCGCGCGAGAAGAATATCGCGAATCTCGTTATTGTTGAGCTTGATTTCATCCTCGACATCGAGCTGGATATTCTTCACGAGGAACTTCACTTCGTTCGTCGCCGTATTCTTCTTCATGCTGTTCTCGACGCCCGCCTGCGCGCCCGGCAGCGTGCCCTCGATGTCCTGCCCGGGCTTTGCGAGCGAAGATGCGGCATACACCGGCACCGCCGCCGTACTCGCGAGAAGCCCCAAGAGCACCGCCCTTGTCAAAGTATGGTGCAGCTTGTTTTTCATGCCCATGATCTCCCTTGCTCTAAATTTATGGATATGCTGCTTCGTGCAGTCTTCCTCCTAAAATAGGAATCTGTCGGACGTATGCCCACCCGTTTGCAGGAAAAGCCAATCCATCAGACATAGCCTAGCTTTTTTCTTTTTCGACATATACCTTTTGAAATCCTTCCCTCAGCGTGATTTATTGTATCTTGCGGGAAAATTTAATCCTGCCGCCGCTCTGCGGCTTCGAGGTATATTGTATACAGTCGCTCCATTGACATGACTTTTCTCATGGTGTACGATGTAGGGGTACGATTGGAACAACCCTCGATCAGGAGGCACAGGAATGAGCATACATGAAGAATGTGGCGTCTTCGGCGTCTTTTCTCCCACGCAGACGAACGTCGCCGCGATGGCATACTACGGTCTTTACGCGCTGCAGCACCGCGGTCAGGAGAGCTGCGGCATCGTCGTGAACGACGACGGCGTCTTTTCCTCGCACAAGGATCTCGGTCTCGTCAACGACGTCTTCTCGCGCGAGGTTCTCTCGCGCTACCCCGAGGGCACGATCGCGGTCGGTCATGTGCGCTACGGCACGACGGGCGCGACGAGCCGCCGCAACTGTCAGCCGCTCGCCATCAACCACCAGAAAGGCAAAATGGCGCTCGCCCACAACGGCAACCTCAGCAACGCCGACGTATTGCGCGACAAGCTCGAGCTTGCGGGCGCGATCTTCCACACGACGATCGACACGGAGATCATCGCCTACCTCATCACGCAGGCGCGTCTCAAGGCGCCCTCCATCGAAGACGCGGTCAGTCAGGCGATGAAGCGCTTAGAAGGCGCCTACTCGCTCTGTCTCATGTCGAGCGCCAAGCTCATCGCCGTGCGCGATCCGCAGGGCTTTCGCCCGCTGTGTTACGGCAAAATGCCCGACGGCGCCTGGATCGTCGCCTCCGAGAGCTGTGCGCTGAGCGCCGTCGGCGCCAGCTTCGAGCGCGACCTCCTGCCCGGTGAGATCCTCGTCTTCACGAAGGACGGCATGACGAGCCGCCTCGAACACTGTCATACGAAGCCGCGGAAGTCGTGCGTCTTCGAGTACATCTACTTCGCGCGTCCCGACTCCATCATCGACGGCGTTTCCATCCATGCGGCAAGGACGCGCGCCGGCGAGATCCTCGCCGCCAAGCATCCCGTCGACGCCGACGTCGTCATCGGCGTGCCCGACTCGGGACTCGACGCGGCGCTCGGCTACAGCCGCGCCTCGGGCATCCCCTACGGCATCGGGCTCATCAAGAACAAGTACATCGGCCGCACCTTCATCGCGCCCGGGCAGGAAAACCGCGTCGACAAGGTGCGCATCAAGCTCAACCCCATCGCCGAAACCGTCTACGGAAAAAGGGTCGTGCTCATCGACGACTCCATCGTGCGCGGCACGACGAGCAAGCGCATCACCGACCTCATCCGCAAGGCGGGCGCCAGGGAGATCCACCTGCGCATCTCGGCACCGCCGTTCCTCCATCCGTGCTACTACGGCACGGACATCGACTCCTCGGACAACCTCGTCGCCGCGCATCACACGCTCGAAGAGATCACGAAGATCGTCGGCGCCGACACCCTCGGCTACCTGCCGATCTCGTCGCTGCCCGCGCTCGCCGGCAGCGTCCCGTGCTGCGACGCCTGCTTCAGCGGCGACTACCCGACGAGCATTCCGCAGAACACGCACAAGGATCGATTCGAGAAAAAGCTTTCAAAAAATGAAGGATAAGCCTCACAACAGGCACAAAAAAACCGCTGCCGGGCAGCGGTTTTTTCGTGCGCATCACGGCGCGGAAATCGCGGAGACGGGACAGCCTTCCGCACACGCACCGCACTCAATGCACTTCTCTGCGTCGATCACATACTGGGACTCACCCTCCGAGATCGCCTCGACGGGACAGGTACCGGCACACGAGCCGCACGAAATGCACTCTTCACTGATCTTGTAAGCCATGGTAGGACACCTCCTTTCGCAGCCGCGCTGCCAGCACGAGCTTTACTTTGTCGCCCTCTCGCCTCTGTCGCACGACATAGGGAGATTGCGCATCTATCGGAAAAAAGTCGCGCGCAGGGCGCGTCCATTCCACCTCATAGCGGAGGCCGAGCGCTTCGAGGCGCTCCTTTGCCTCCCGCCATGGAATGCCCAGAACATCGACTTCTTCCATCAGACTTCCATGATTTCCTTTTCCTTGACGACGCGTGCATCCTCTACCGCCTTGATGTACTTGTCGACAAGCTTCTGCATATCATCCTGCCCCTTCTTCGCCTCGTCCTCGGTGATCTCCTTCGCCTTTTCGAGCTTCTTCACCTGATCGTTCGCGTCGCGGCGGATGTTGCGGATCGCGACCTTCGCGTCTTCCGTCTTCTTGTTCAGCGACTTCACGAGCTCCGTGCGGCGCTCCTGCGTGAGCTGCGGGATGGCGAGGCGCACGGCCGTGCCGTCGGAATTGGGCGTGAGTCCGAGATCGGACTTCATGATCGCCTTCTCGATGTCGTGCAGGATCGTCTTTTCCCAGGGCGTGATCATGAGCATGCGCGGCTCGGGCACGGCGATCGTCGCGACCTGGCTCACGGGCGTGGGCTGTCCGTAGTAGTCAACCATCACGCGATCCAAGAGCGCAGGGGTCGCGCGTCCGGCGCGCAGCGAGCCGAAGTCGCGGCGCAGCGCCTCAAGCGTCTTCTTCATGCGATCTTCCTGGGCATTGAAAATGTCCTTGATCATGCTTCTTTTCCCCCTACAATCGTGCCGATATCCTCGCCGACCGCAGCCTTGAGGATATTTTCATGCTTGTCGATATTGAATACGACGATGGGAATTTTGTTGTCCATGCAGAGGCTCGTCGCCGTCGAATCCATGACGGCGAGACCGCGCTGCAGAACCTCGATGTACGCCAGACGGGCAAAGCGCTTCGCCGCCGGATTCTTGCGCGGATCGTCGTCGTAGACGCCGTCGACACCCTTCTTCGCCATGAGGATGACGTCCGCCTCGATCTCGGCTGCACGCAGTGCCGCCGTCGTATCGGTCGAGAAGTACGGGTTGCCCGTGCCGGCCGCGAGGATCACGACGCGCCCCTTTTCGAGGTGGCGCACCGCCTTGCGGCGGATGTACGGCTCAGCGACCTGGCGCATCTCGATGGCGCTCTGCACGCGCGTATCGACGTCGATGTTCTCAAGCGAGCTCTGCAAAGCGAGCGAGTTCATGACCGTCGCGAGCATGCCCATGTAGTCCGCCTGTGCGCGATCCATGCCCTTGTCGCTTCCCGCGAGACCACGCCAGATATTGCCGCCACCGACGACGACAGCGACATCGATGCCGTGCTCGCGCACCCGCTTGATCTCGGCCGCGATGGCATCGACCGTCGGCAGATCGATGCCGAAGCCCTTGTCACCGGCGAGAGATTCGCCGCTGAGCTTGAGAACGACGCGCTTGTAACTGGCAATATCCAAAATGAACGTCCCCCTTGCAGAAATCGTCTGATTGTTTGCTTCTCTTTCCTATTCGACGAAGCCGGAAATAATCCTTTTATTTTCGGGAAATCTCCTTGTAGTTAGAGCTTCCTAACCGTCATCTTCCGGTAAATGACAGGAAAAAAGCTGCCGCACAGAAAATCTTTACCGAAATCGCCATGCAGCAGCTTTTCTTAATTCTGGTTCCTTAACCCTTGATCTGGGCAGCGACCTCAGCCGCGAAGTCTTCCGACTTCTTCTCCAGACCTTCGCCGAGCTCGAAGCGGACGAAGCGCTCCGCCTTGACATCACCGAGGATCTCCTTGACCGTCTTGTCAGGATCCTTGACGAAAGGCTGCTCTAAAAGGCACACTTCCTGATAGAACTTATTGA
>CAMURM010000083.1 GCA_947097535.1 uncultured Selenomonas sp. | reverse complement strand
AGACGACGCGGCTGCCGACGGCAAGCGGCACATCAAACGAGTATGTGCCGATCGTATCGCCCGCAAGGCACGTCGGTCCCGCAAAGGTATAAGTGAAGGACTTCTCCCCGGCCTCGCCCGCCCCCAAGACGGGCGGACGGTACGGCATCTCGATGACGTCGGGCATGTGGCACGCCGCCGACGTGTCGAGGATGGCGACAGGCGTATCGTTTTCAACGATTTCCAGTACCTCGGCGACGAGGAATCCCGCATCGAGCGCGATCGCCTCGCCCGGCTCGATATAGACCTTGAGTCCGTATTTCGTTTGCATGCGCGCAATGCACTGTTTCAGCAGGTCGATGTCGTAGCCCTCGCGCGTGATATGGTGTCCGCCGCCGAAGTTGATCCACTCCATCTGCGGCAGCCATGCGCCAAACTTCTCCTCGACGGCTTCGAGCGTCTCCGCCAGCGGCTCCGCACCCTGCTCGCAAAGCGTATGAAAGTGCAGCCCCGTCAGCCCTTCCATCTTGTCGGGGCGAAAATCACCGCGCTTGACGCCGAGACGCGAACCGGCCGAGCATGGGTCGTAGATCGCGTGCTCCTGCGTCGAATGCTCGGGGTTGATGCGCAGACCGCACGCACAGCCGTGCTTCAAGGCAAACTCGCCGTACTTCTCCCACTGAGCGAAGGAGTTGAACACGATGTGGTCGGCGATCTTGACGATCTCCGCCATGTCCGCCTCCTTGAACGCCGGCGAAAAGACGTGGTTCTCCTTGCCCCTCATCTCCTCGTATGCGAGACGCGCTTCAAAGAGGCCGCTCGCCGCCGCACCTGCGAGGTATTCGGCAATGAGCGGATAGAAGCGGAACATCGAAAACGCCTTCTGTGCCAGAAGCACATGTGCGCCCGTCTCCTGCTGCAAGTCGCGCAGCACGGCGAGATTCCTGTGCAGAAGCTCCTCCATGACGACGTAGGCGGGCGTCGGCACGGCATGGAAAATTCCTGCGTATTTCTCGAATTTCCCGAAAGTCTCGCCCATCAATCGACAAGCTCCGGCGTGAAGCTCTCCTGCCACGGCAAGCCCCAGCGATTCAGCGCATCCATGAACGGATCGGGATCGAACTGCTCGATGTTATAGACGCCCGCACCCTTCCATGTGCCGTTCATCACGAGCATCGCACCGATCATCGCGGGCACGCCCGTCGTGTAGGAAACCGCCTGCGAGCCGACTTCCTTGTAGCACGCTTCGTGATCGCAGACATTGTAGAGATAGTACGTCTTTTCCTCGCCGTCCTTCTTGCCGCGGAAGATGCAGCCGATGTTCGTCTTGCCCTTCGTCCTAGGGCCAAGGCTCGCGGGATCGGGCAGAACCGCCTTGAGGAACTGCAGCGGAATGATCTTCTTGCCCTCGAACTCAATCGGCTCGATCGAAGTCATGCCGACGTTTTCCAGGCACTTGAGGTGACGCAGGTAGCTCTCGCCGAACGTCATGAAGAAGCGGATGCGGCGGATGCCGGGGATATTGATCGCGAGCGACTCCAGCTCCTCGTGATGCAAGAGGTACATGTCCTTCTCGCCGACCTCGGGGAAGTTGTAGACGCGCTTGATCTCCATCGGCTCCGTCTCAACCCACTTGCCGTCTTCCCAATAGCTTCCCTTCGCCGAAACCTCGCGGATGTTGATCTCGGGATTGAAGTTCGTCGCAAACGGATAGCCGTGATCGCCCGCGTTGCAGTCAAGAATGTCGATGTAATTGATCTCATCGAAATGATGCTTCAAGGCGTAAGCGGAAAAGACGCCCGTGACGCCCGGGTCGAAGCCCGAGCCGAGCAGCGCCGTGATGCCGGCTTCCTTGAAGCGGTCATTGTACTCCCACTGCCATTTGTATTCAAACTTCGCCGTGTCCTCCGGCTCGTAGTTTGCCGTATCGACATAATGCGTCTTCGTCGCAAGGCATGCGTCCATGATCGTCAGATCCTGGTACGGCAATGCAAGATTCAAGACGACGTCGGGCTTCTCCCGCTCGATCAGGGAGATGAGCTCGTCCGTCTTGTCCGCATCCACCTGCGCCGTCGTGATCTTCGTCTTTCCACCCGCGAGCTTTTCCTTCAATGCGTCGCACTTTGCCTTCGTACGGCTCGCAATGCAGATTTCCTCAAAGGCGTCGCTGTTCTGGCAGCACTTGTGCACGGCGACGCTTGCGACGCCGCCCGCGCCGATGATCAAAGCCTTTCCCATAATTTTCCTCCTGTCGTCAACTCAAGGGCGTTCGCCGCCCGCATCAAACCATCTCTGCACCGCGAATCGCCGGCTCTTCCCAAGCGAGAAGCATCTCTCGGAGGAGCTTCAATGCTACCGCCGTCGACGCGCCGCTCGCATCGTAGTGCGGCGACAGTTCGACCATGTCGCAGCCGACGATGCGGTCGAGCCGCAGCGTCTTTCGGAGCGCACGAAGAAGATCGAGGAAGCTCACGCCGCCCGGCTCGGGCGTGCCCGTGCCGGGAAAAACACTCGGATCGAGCACATCAAGGTCGAGCGTCAGGTACACGGGCTTTCCCATGAGTTCAGCGAGACTCCATTCAAGCCCCGTGAAATCGAAGCGCTGCAAATGCGTGTGCTCCTTCGCCCAGAGGAATTCCGCGCGCTCGCCGCTCCGTATGCCGAACTGATGAATGCGCCCATCACCCAGGATGTCCCAGGCGCGGCGCATGACCGTCGCGTGCGAGAGCTTCGCACCCAAGTAATCATCGCGCAAGTCCGTATGTGCATCGAAATGCACGATATGGAGATCTTCGTAGCATTCGGCGAGCGCACGCACGACGGGAAGCGTCACGAGATGCTCGCCGCCGATCATGAAGGGCTTCTTGCCATCGGCGAGCAGGTTCCGCGCAAAGTCCTCGATCTGCCCCAGAGCGCGAGCCGTATCGCCAAAACAAAGCTCCAAGTCGCCGCCGTCAAAGACGCGCGTCTCCTCCATATCAAGGTCGAGATATGGGCTGTACGTCTCCAGCCCGTACGACTCGGCACGCATCGTGCGGCTCGCGAAGCGCGTGCCCGGCCGAAACGACGTCGTCGAATCGAAAGGTGCGCCGAAAAGCACGATGCGCGACTCTTCATACGATGTGTCGCAGCCCAGAAAAGTTTCTACATTATCTTTCAACATCGCGCAGCATCTCCTCCACATAGGTCGGCAGGGCGAAAGCGCCGATATGCAGCTTCGTATTGTAGTAGCGCGTCTTGATGCCGAGCCGCTTCCAACGCTGCCAATCAACGCCCTCGATGGGCGCACGCTTCTTCGACGCGAAGCCGAAGAGCCAGTGCCCCGACGGATACGTCGGGATATGCGCCTGATAGACGCGGCTGATGGGGAACGACTCGACGATGCGCTTGTGCGCACGCTGCATGGCATAGGCGTCATCCTTGTAAAACGGGCTTTCGTGCTGATTGACCATGATGCCGTCCTCGTGCAGAGCTTTGAAGCAGTTGCCGTAGAACTCCTTCGTAAAAAGCCCCTCGCCCGGCCCGAAAGGATCGGTCGAATCCACGAGGATCAAATCGTATTCGTCCTCGGGCTGGCGAATGAAACGCAGTCCGTCCTCGAAAAAGAAGCGAATGCGCTCGTCCGAAAGGCATGCCGCTGTCTGCGGCAAGTGCTCGCGGCACGCCTCGACAACCATTTCGTCGATCTCCACGAGATCGATGCGCTCGACGCTTTTGTAGCGCAGAAGCTCGCGCACCGTGCCGCCGTCGCCGCCGCCGATGACGAGGATGCGCTTCGCCTCGGGATTGACGCACATCGGCACATGCACGATCATCTCATGGTAGATGAACTCATCCTTCTCCGTCAGCATCATGTAGCCGTCGATCGTCAGAAAGCGGCCGAACTCCGGCGATTCGAAGATGTCGATGCGCTGGAACTCGCTCCTGCCCGAGTAAATCTGCCGATCGACCTTGATGGAAAAGCCCGCATCCTTCGTGTGCTTCTCCGTAAACCAAAGATTCATGCCTCAGTCTCCTTCATCACGTTGAGCCGCCGGATCTCCATATCCTCCGGTCCCGTCAGCGAGCAGCCCTTCTTCTTCGCGTAGCGAATATAATCGAGGATGTCCGCCGTCACAAGCTCGCCCGGTGCGAGGATCGGAATGCCCGGCGGATAGCACATGACGAATTCGCCCGCAACGCGCCCTGCCGTCTCGGCGAGGGGAAGAGCCTCCTTCTCAGCGTAGAACGCCTCCTGCGGGCCGCAGACGACCTTCGGGCTGATGTACTCGACCTCCAGCATGTTTTTCGGCGGCTTCTTATAGTTGCGCCGAATTTCGGCGAGCGCGGATACGAGACGCTCAATGTCCTTGGGGCGGTCGCCGATCGAGACGTAGGCGAGGAGGTTCGCCATATCGCCGAACTCCGTCTGAATGTCGTACTCGTCGCGCAGAAGGTCGTAGACCTCGATGCCCGCAAGCCCCAGAGAGCGCGTGAAGATCGAAAGTTTCGTGACGTCGAAATCGAAGACGGCGTCGCCGTCGGCAAGCTCCTGCGCATAGGCATAGTAATCGCCGATAGCGTTGATCTCAGAACGCGCATATTCGACGTGACGGATGACCTTGTCGATTGTCTCGCGCCCGCGAATCGCAAGGTTGCGCCGCGAGATGTCGAGGCTTACCATGAGGAGGTACGACGCGCTCGTCGTCTGCGTGAGATTGATGATCTGATGCACATAGCCCTCGTGCACGCGCTCACCGATCAAAAGGAGCGAGCTTTGCGTCAGAGAGCCGCCCGACTTGTGCATGCTCACCGACGCCATGTCCGCCCCCGCCGCCATGGCGGAAACGGGCAAATGATCGTGGAAATAGAAGTGCGTGCCGTGCGCCTCATCGGCGAGGAGCAGCATGCCGTGCGCATGAGCGAGATCGGCGATGGCGCGGATGTTCGAGCATATCCCGTAATACGTCGGATTGTTGACGAAGATCGCCTTCGCGTCCGGATTCTCCTCGATTGCACGCTCGACATCGGCGAGCCTCATGCCGAGCGCGATGCCGAGCCGTCGATCCATCTGTGGATTCACATAGACAGGAACAGCGCCCGAGAGGATCATCGCGTTGATGACGCTTCGATGCACATTGCGCGGCAGGATGATCTTCTCGCCGCGCTTCGCCGCCGTCAGAATCATCGTCTGCACCGAACTCGTCGTGCCGCCGACCATGAAGAAGGCATGCGCCGCGCCGAACGCCCGCGCCGCCAAATCCTCCGCTTCGCGAATCACCGATACGGGATGGCAAAGGTTGTCGAGCATCTTCATCGAATTGACATCGACGGAAAGGCACTTCTCGCCGAGAAAGTCCACAAGCTCCGCGTTGCCGCGTCCGCGCTTGTGCCCCGGCACGTCAAAAGGCACGACGCGCCTGTTCTTGAAGCGCTCTAAAGCTTCAAGAACAGGCGCCCGATCCTGCGTATGATAGTCGAATGCTTCCAATTCCTTCTCTTTCCTCCCATGCGAGCGGCACGCGCCGCCCCCGCTCAGAAGACATTGCTGCCGCTGTAGATCTCGATCATCTCGCGCCGCAGGCTGTTGCTGATGGCAAGCCGTGTCTTCGGCGGTATCTCGTAAATATCCGTGTTGAAGAGGTAATTCTGCAGCTCGATCTCCTTGATGAGCATGCGCGTGTGGAAAATATTCGCCTGATAGACATTGATGTCCATGGCATCGTACGTCGCCAAAGTCTCCGACTTGATATACTCCTGAATCGACGACATCTTGTCGTCCATGAAGAGCTTCTTTCCCGTCACATCGCGCGTGAAGCCGCGCACGCGGTAATCCATCGTGATGATATCCGAATCAAACTTGCCAATGAGGTAGTCGAGCGTCTTCAAAGGCGTGATCTCGCCGCACGTCGCCACGTCGATGTCGACGCGAAACGTCGCGATGCTCGTCTCGGGATGGAACTCGGGGTATGTATGCACGGTCACATGGCTCTTGTCAAGGTGCGCGACAATCTCGTCATTCATCAGCGGCTTCTTGTGCCCCGCTGCATCCTCTTCCGAAATGAGGAAGGTCACGCTCGCGCCCTGCGGATCGTAATCCTGCTTCGAGATGCTCAGGACATGCGCGCCGATCATCTCCGTCACGCGCATGAGGATCTTCGTCAATCGCTCTGAGTTGTACTGCGAGTCAATATATTTGATGTAGTCCTGCTGCTCGCGCTGCGATTTCGCGTAGCAAATATCGTAGATATTGAAGCTCAAAGACTTCGTCAGATTATTGAACCCGTATAACTTCAGCTTTCCTTCCAACCCGAACGTCCCATCCTTCCCTTGGCTGACAAGAAAAGGCAGATAACGAGCTATCGCTGCGTCACCTGCCGTTCATTTTCGTTTTTGCTAGCTCTGCCTTATTATAATGGAAATTTCGTGCTTTGACAAGACTTCATCACAGCAAACTGGAGGACAACTCACCCTTTGACGAGCGCTGCGTATTTGGCACGTTCCGCTGCAGGAATCTGCAGAATATCCATCGCCTTTTCCATGGAAAAGTTCAATTTCTCCATCATGCTGCGAATAGAAAGCGCCATCCCTTCGGCTTTTCCTTCGGCTTTTCCTTCAGCCTTGCCCTTGGCAAGACCCTGACGTTCCCCTTCCCTGAAACCCTCTTTCCTTTCCTCCATCATTTTCATCGCGAAAGTCATGTAACTCACCCTCTCTTCGTTCTCTTTCTTGATTTGAACTGTCCCCTTTGTCAAGGACATTTTGAAAGAAGGGGTTTGCTTCATCTGC
>CAMURM010000082.1 GCA_947097535.1 uncultured Selenomonas sp. | reverse complement strand
GCGGCACGCTGCCGCCGAAGATATTCTCCGTGAACTCGTTGCCCGTGCCCGCATCCCTCGGCGAGATCTCAAGCATGACATGACCGTACTGGCCGTGACCGCCGCTCTGCTTCTTGTGCTTGCCCTCCGCCTTGACGCTCTTTCGGATCGTCTCGCGATAGGCGACGCGCGGCTCGGTGAAAACAGCTTCGATGCCGAACTTGCGCTTCATCTTCTCCTGCAGGACTTCGAGATGAACCTCGCCGATGCCGCGAATCAAAGTCTCCTTCGTCTCCGCATCCTTTTCGAGTCGGAGGCTCGGATCTTCCTCGCACTCCTTGGCGAGCGCCGCAAAGACCTTGTCCTCCTCGCCCTTCTTCTTCACATAGACCGCCTGTGCCAGCATGGGCTGGGGGAACTCGATGACATCGTAGGAGAGCGGCGCCTCCTTCGCCACGAGTGTATCCGAAGTGCGCGTGTTCTGCAGCTTCGCCGCGACGACGATGTCGCCGCCGTGCGCCTTGGCGACGGCGATCTGTTTCTTCCCCTGCATCGTATAGAGGGTGCTCACGCGCTCCGTCTGCTCCTGCGTGATGTTCCAATACGAGGCATCGCCCTTCATCTCGCCCGAGAAGATGCGGATGAAGCTCAAGCGTCCGACGAACGGATCGACGATCGTCTTGAACACCTGCGCCGAAAAAGCATCCTCGGGGCTCCTCTCCGCCAGCTCCTCGCCGCCGGGCAAAGTGCCCACGACCGTGCGGTCCGTCGGCGCCGGCAGATATTCGACCATATCGTTCAGAAGCGCGTGCATGCCGACGTTCAAGGATGCCGAGCCGCAGAGCACGGGGAAGATCTTGCCCGTCTCTATGCCCTCGATCAGCGCCTGCGCCACTTCCCGCTCTTCCAGTTCCTCCCCTTCGATATATTTTTCGAGCAGTGCATTGTTGATTTCAGCAACGCCTTCGATGAGTGCCTGGCGCGCTTCCTCGACCTCGCCCTTCATGTACTCGGGAATCTCATCGAGCGCCACGCAGTTATTCTTGTCGCGCTCCTTGATGCGGATCGTCATGGCGAGGAGGTCAACGACACCCTGAAACGCCGCTTCCTTGCCAACGGGCAGCTGAATCGGCACGACCCCCGTACCAAAGCGCAGGCGCAGCTCGTTGACGACGCTCTGGAAGTCGGCGTGCTCGCGATCGATCTTGTTCACGAAGAAGGCGCGCGGCAGATCCATGCTTTCCGCATAGCGCCAGACCTTTTCCGTCTCGACCTCGATGCCCGAGACAGCCGAGATGACGATGAGCGCGCTGTCCGCTGCCTGCAGGGCGCTCTTGACCTCGCCGGCGAAGTCGGGATAGCCCGGCGTATCAAGGATATTGAGCTTATGATCGAGCCATTCGCAGGCGAGCAGCGAAGTCTGTATGCTGAGCTCGCGCCGCGTCTCTTCCGGCTCATAGTCCGAAGCCATCGTCCCGTCGGCGACACTGCCGCGCCTCTTGATCGCGCCCGTATTGAAAAGGCAGTCCTCCGCGATGCTCGTCTTCCCCGACTTGCCGTGCCCGACAAGGGCAATATTGCGGATATTCGTGCTTGCGTACTCTTTCATTTGATCAACTCCTCGTTATTTTATGTTTTCTTTATTCTCTGAAAATGAGATATATCCTGCTTTTTACAGCGAGATTATTTGATAAACTTGCCGATACGGATTGTTTCTCTTGCAAGTGCAAAGCGAAGTTTGTATAATAGCGAGAGAGAACCACCAGGCTGAGCGGCTGCTTCTTCCACTCCCATTCTGAAACGAAAGGGGGTGGCGCGTATGACTTCTTTCGAGTTGATGGTAATTCTGATTCTCGCAACGGGGTACATCATCGTGTTAAAAAAGAAATAACCGCCACTCCGACAAAAGTTAGCGGTTATTTCTTTTAACTGTTCAATTTTTTGGAAGAGGCAGCCGTTGCTGTGGTTCTCTTCTTGTTTATATCATAGCAAATCAGCGATCATTTTGCAAGTTTTTGAAGCAAATCCTCGCATTTCCTATTCTTCCGCTTCCTCCAAGCGCATCAGCATGAAGCAGTAATCGGAGAGGCGGTTGAGAAAGACGCGGTCTTCCTCATGGAGATCGGCTTCGTGCGCCAGAGCGCAGAAGCGGCGCTCGGCACGGCGCACGGCTGTGCGCGCAAGATCGAGCATGGCGCCCGCCTGCGTATCGCCGGGTATGAGGAAGTGCGTGAGCTTCGGCAGCTTCGCTTCGATGGCGTCGATGTCCTTTTCGAGCATCTCCGAATCCTCTCGCGTGATCATCGGCTTCCCGCCGAGACTCGCGATATCCGCCATGAGAAGCGGCAGCTTCTTGAGCAGCACGAGAACCTTCTCCCGCACCGCTTCCTTAGTAACAAAAGCGCGCGCCATGGCCAGAGCCGAGCCCGCCTCGTCAACCGCGCCGTACGTTTCGACGCGCAGAGAATTCTTATCGACACGCTCGCCCGTATAGAGGCTCGTCTGTCCCTTGTCACCTGTTTTCGTATAAACGCCCATCTTTTTCACCTCAATGCAGTCAGATCGTCAAAACCATGCGGCGCATCAGTCGAGGACTTCGATCGCACTGAAGAAGATGGCGATTTCACGCGCCGCGCTCTCCGGGCTGTCGGAGGCATGGACGGCGTTCTTGCCGACGCTTTCGGCGTAGAGCTTGCGAACCGTGCCCTCGGCGGCCTCTGCCGGATTCGTCTTGCCGTTGATCTCGCGCACGCGTGCAATGGCATCCTCACCTGCAAGCACCATGGCGACGAGGGGCGCAGACGTCATGAATTCTTCCAGCTCCGCGTAGTAAGGACGCCCGATGTGCTCGGCGTAGTGCTTCTGCGCCACGCGCGGCGTCATCTGCATGAGCTTCATCGCGAGGAGTTTGAGCCCTGCCTTTTCATAGATGGCGATGATGTCGCCCGTGTGCTGCTTTTCAAATGCGTCCGGCTTGATGAGTACCAACGTCTTTTCCTGCATCTTCATATCTCCTTTTGCAAATGTTCCCGCGCTTCGCGCTCCTCCCGATAGACCCGGGCAAGCTTGCAGTAGTTCATCGCCGAGGCATGAACCGCCTCGACTTCGTCTTCGCGCAGCGCGCGGATAATGCGCGAAGGATTGCCGTAGACCAGGGAGTCGTGCGGGATCTTCTTGTGCTGCGTCAGAAGCGTCGCCGCACCGATGATCGTGTTTTCTCCGATCTCCGTGTAGCCGAGCAGGACGGAGCCCATGCCAATCAGACAGTTGTTGCCGATCTTGCTGCAGTGGATCAGCGTATTGTGTCCGATCGTCACATAGTCGCCGACAATCGTCGGCGCATCGCCCATGACATGCACCGTCGCATTGTCCTGAACGTTCGTGTACCTGCCGATGACGACGGGCTGCAGATCGCCGCGAATGACCACATTGAACCAGATGTTCGCCCCTTCCATGATCGTCACGTCGCCGACGATCGTAGCGTTCGGTGCAATGAGCGCCGTCGGGTCGATCTTCGGCACTTTGCCTTTGTAAGGCAGGATGACTGCCATGCGAACCCCTCCCTTTCCGTATCCCCTGACAGAACTTATTATAAGGAATTATTTCCCTCTTGTAAAGGAGCGTGCAAACATCGCTCCAAGAGGCGCACCCTCGCTTCGTGCAGCCATTTCCCGACGTCAGCGCCGCGAAGTTCAGGCGGCGCCTCCGTGCCGCGCACGGCGAGCAGCTTCCGGCGCAGCTCTTCGCCGTGCGC
The DNA here is from genome assembly GCA_947097535.1 of uncultured Selenomonas sp. Taxonomy (GTDB): domain Bacteria; phylum Bacillota; class Negativicutes; order Selenomonadales; family Selenomonadaceae; genus Selenomonas. Next base: position 3,108 of record CAMURM010000082.1, on the reverse strand, counting down.
CAGATACGGCGGCAAAGAGCCGTGGTCGGCGCGGATGACGGCGAGGAAATCGGCGAACGAAAGCCCTGACTTTTCCACCGAGAGCAGCAGGTCGGCGATCTTGCCCGCCTTCTTCAGGAGCGGCGCGCGCATGTGCTCGCGGATGACGAAGTGCGCCGCCGTAAGCCACGACTTCGGCAGCGTCATGCGCGCGTTCCACGCTTCGAGTACGTCGCTGCCGCGCACCTCGTGACCGTAGTGATGCGGCAGCATCGCCGCAGGTGTCCGCCCCTTGCCGATGTCGTGCACGAGCGCGGCGAAGCGCGCTTCAAGCGTCGGCGTCGCCTCTGCCACAGCATCGACGACCTGCATCGTATGGCAGAAGGCATCGCCCTCGGGATGATACGCCTGCGGCTGCGTCTTTCCCTGCAAGTCGGCGATTTCCGGAAAAACGCAGCGCAGGAGATTCGCCCGCTTGAGCGCCAGAAAGAAGCGCGCGGGCTGCGGCGCGGCGAGCGCGCGCGAAAGCTCGTGCACGATGCGCTCCGGCGGCTCCGCCGCAAGCTCCGCCGCACACGCCGCCATCAAGGCCAGCGTCCCCTCGTCGATGGTAAAGCCCAGCTCCGCCGCCTGGCGCGCCGCGCGCAGCGCCCGCACGGGATCTTCGGAAAAGTGGTGCGACGTCGCGCGAATGAGATGCCGCGCGAGATCGCCCTGCCCATCGTAGGGGTCGATGAGCTTCATATCCGGCAGGCGAAACGCCATGCTGTTGATGCGCGTGTCGCGGCGAAAGAGATCGTCTTCGATCGTGACCTCCTTGCCGAAGTCAACGGCAAAGCCGCGATAGCCATGCCCCGCCTTGCGCTCGCGGCGCGCGAACGCGACCTCCGAGAGAACACCGTCGATTTCCACGAGATAGACGGGGAACGAGCGACCCACGGGGAACGCCTCGGGAAAGAGCTGCAGGAAGGTCTCCCGTTCCAGACCCGTGACGACGAAATCCTTGTCCTGCGGCTCAGCTTTGCGCAGGAAATCGCGCACCCAGCCGCCCACAAGGTAGACTGTGCCGCCCGCCTTTTCCACGGTATGAATGAAATCTTCCTCGCGCACGAACGGCTCCCTCCCTCTTCGGCGCCCTTTTCAGCGATTGCGCAAGAGCCTAGCACCGTGCGCGTCGATGGAAAGCTGCAATGCGTGCGCCTCGATCTCGTGCTCAGCGAAGGCCTTGACCATCGCCTCGCCCACCGCCTCCTCGTTTTCCAGCGTGTAGGCGATCAGGCACGGCCCGGCGCCGCTGAGACTCGCGCCGAGGGCGCCCGCCCGGCGCGCGGCACGAAAGACGTCCTTCATGCCCGGGATGAGCTTCTCCCTGTACGGCTGGTGCAGGGCATCGGCGAAGGCGTTTCGCAGGAAGCGCGGCTGCCCCTTCGTCAGCGCCGCGACGAGCAGCGCCGCGCGGCTCACATTGAAGACGGCGTCCTTCATGCGCACCTCTTCGGGCAGGACGCTGCGTGCGAGCCGCGTCGAGAGCGGGAATTCCGGCACGGCGACGACGAGCTTCAGCGGCATGCGCGGCATCAGGGAGAAGCACTCGACCCTGCCGCGCGTGACGACGCTGATCGTGAAGCCGCCGAATATGGCGGGCGCCACATTGTCAGGATGACCCTCAATGCTCGTCGCCATCTGCAGGAGATCGCGGCGGGAAAAGCGATTGCCGAGCAGGGCGTTCGCCGCCTTCAGACCCGCGACGATCGCCGCCGCGCTGCTGCCGAGGCCGCGCGACAGCGGGATGTGGTTCGTCATGCGCAGGCGAAAGCCCTGCACCTCTTCTTCGAGATGCGCGCGCTTCAGAACCATGCGGATGGCGCGCAGCACGATGTTGCGCTCATCGCACGGGATGTTGCCCGCGCCTTCGCCCTCGATTTCAATGACGAGTCCCGCTTCCTTCTGCAGCGTGAGCTCCAGATCGTTATAAATCGTGCAAGCGACACCTATGGCGTCGAAGCCCGGCCCGCAGTTCGCGCTCGTGCCCGGCACGCGCACGCGGATCGTTCGGTTCAGCATGGCGCGCCGTCCTCCTGTGGATTCTCCACGCGGATGATGCTGCGGATCTCGCTGACGACGGCGAGCTTCTTGAGGTCGTCCGCCGCCTGCTGTATCTTCTCATGCTTGACGACGTGCGTGACCGCGACGATTTCCGCATGTTCCTTGACGCTGCGCGTCTGAATGACGGATTTCAGGCTGACCCCATGATTGCCGAACGCCGTCGCGATGGCAGCGAGAACGCCCGGCTCATCGTCGACAAGGAGGCGCACATAGTAGGACGCCTCTGTCTTCGCCACGGGGCAAAGACTCTTGTGCGCGTAGCATGTGCAGTGCAGCCGTCCGAAGGTGTCGAGCTGCATGTCGCGCGCGATGTCGATGACGTCGGCGACGACGGCGGAAGCCGTCGGCAAAGAGCCTGCGCCGCGCCCGTAGAACATCGCCTCGCCGATGGCGTTGCCGCGCACAAAGATGGCGTTGTAGACGTCGTTGACGGAGGCGAGAGGATGCGTCTTCGGCAGGAATACGGGGTGCACGCGCACATCGACGCCCGCCTCGCCGAGGTCGCGGCCAATCGCCAGGAGCTTCACGACGTAGCCGAGCGCCTTCGCGTACTCGATGTCCGCGGGCGTGATCTTCGTGATGCCCTCGACCGAGACGTCCTCAAAGCGCACGCGCGTATTGAAGGCGATGGAGGCGAGGATCGCGAGCTTGCGCGCCGCGTCGAGCCCCTCGACGTCGGCAGCGGGATTCGCCTCGGCGTAGCCCTTTTCCTGCGCTTCTTTGAGCACGCTGTCGTAGTCCGAGCCGTTCTCCGCCATCTGCGTCAGCATGTAGTTCGTCGTGCCGTTGATGATGCCCATGATCTCCGTGACGCGGTTCGCCGTCAGGCACTGTTTCAGCGGCATGACGATGGGAATGCCGCCGCCGACGCTCGCTTCAAAGTGGAAGTCCACGCCGTATTTTTCCATCGCCTCGAACATGTCCTTGCCGAACTGCGCCACGACGTCCTTATTTGCCGTCACGACGTTCTTGCCCTTCTCCATCGCGACCAGCATGTACTCGCGCGCCGGATGGATGCCGCCA
>CAMURM010000081.1 GCA_947097535.1 uncultured Selenomonas sp. | reverse complement strand
GATACATGTCCAAATCTTGAGAGTCCTTCCAAATTACGAATGTGGTTCACTTTTTTGTTTTCTTCTTCATTATATCGTAAAGGCATGAAAAAAAAAAGCCCTGCAGGAAAGTTTGTATGTGTCTTGCTTGTTCATCGCGGAAACGAGAGAAAAAGTCCTACGGAGAAACTTCAATCAACTATTATTTATTATAAAAATTTATTATCTACGCTATGCACACAAAATATTTGTAATTATATAAAAACCGAGCAGGATTTCTGAGATTTTTGGAGAATTGCCTTTGTGAAATCTCATTTTATACTGCCGTGAAAGCTCGGAACGGTATGAGACATGCACCGTTGCAGCATTGCGCAATGCATGGCTTTGCTGTGTTCGGCACGGAAGAGAAAGCCTTTTTCTGGTGGACGATTCGAGAGGCGGGCGGCATCGCCGGCTTTCATGAGCGGCATAAAACGTCATCAGACGCGTAGGCGTCGGAAGGAGGAACTCGATCATGGATGCGAATAAGAAAGGACAAATGTTCGCGGGGGGGGTATAGGCTTTCAAATCAATGCGATGAACGGCATCGGCATAGCCGTCATGCTCATCATCGTCACGGCGTTCATCGCCTACATGAGCTTTGGTGCGCTGATTGATGCGGGCAAGCGTGAGACGATGCTTGAGAACAAGCAGATCGCCTACCAGATCGAGCAGCGCTACGGGCGCACCGTACGCATTAGCGGTCGCTTGGAGAGGGACGTGCAGAAGCAGCTCGCCGTCGCGCCGCTCGAAGGCAGTGCGGATGCAATCCGAAACATGCTGGCCGATGAGATGTCCGAAAGTGCCGGCATCCGCTCGGTCGCGATCATCCTCGAATCTTCCTCGGGCGCGGAGGCTTTGAACGTCTACGCCGACAATGAGGGGAAAACGGGCGCGGTGCAGGGCGCCATGCAGAGCGATTGGTACAAGACTGTGAAGAGCACGGGAAAGCCGCTCCTTGCGGAGCCGGAACAGACACAGAATGGAAAACTGGTGGCACGCTATGTCGCGCCTGTCGAAGTGAACGGGCAGATCGTCGGCGTCGTCTGTGTGAACATCGGCCTGGCGGAGATCCAGAAGTACGTCGAGGGAATCAGCAAGGCCGAGAATTACTATGGTGTATTCACGCGCAAGGGAACGAATATCGCTCACGGACTCAATGCGGATTTCATCCTCAAGCGATTCTACGATTACTTCCCCATGACGGAGGCGGAAATTGCGGATGCATTTGATGAAAATTCCGTCACGACCATCGACCACGAGTCGGCGAGCACGGGCATTGATTCGGTCTACTGCTTCTACCCCATGCATCTCGAAGGGGTGGACGCCGAGTGGATGATCTTCTCCTCTGTGGAGCGCAATGTTTTCACGGCGGCGGCAAAGAAGATGGTCTTGTATGCCGTCGTCATTGCCGTCGTCTGCTGCGTCCTGCTGCTCGTCTTCATGAGTTTCTTCGTGCACAAGCGCGTCGCTGTTCCCTTGGGCGGTATCACGGGCATCATCGAGAAGTTCTCTCATCTCGACGTGCGGGCAGACGAGTCGCAGGCCGCCTTGCGCGAGCGCGGCGATGAAATCGGCACGATGGCGCGCAGCATTGCAGAGCTTAGGAACAATCTGCGCGGCATCATCGACAAGATCAGCAACTCCTCGCAGTCCGTCGCAGCGACGAGTGAAGAATTGACGGCGACGGCGCAGTCCACAGCCAATTCCGCACGCGACGTGGCGGCCGCCATCCACAACATCGCCGACGGTGCGACAAGCCAGGCGCAGGATACGCAGAACGCGTCGGAGCACATCGATAAGATCATGGCGCTCATGGATGAGAACAAGGAGATATTGCGCCAGATTAATGAATCGACCGACAACATCCGCCGCGAAAAGGACGAGGGCGCGGAAATCCTCACGCATCTCGTGAAGAAGTCTGCTGAAACGGCACACGCGACAGAAAATGTCGCACGCGTCGTCGAAGAGACGAACAAGAGCGCTGAGGAGATCGAGAAGGCGAGCGAGATGATCCAGTCGATTTCCGAGCAGACGAACCTTCTCGCACTCAACGCCGCGATCGAGGCGGCGCGCGCGGGTGATGCAGGACGCGGCTTTGCCGTCGTGGCGGAGGAGATCCGCACGCTCGCGGAGCAGTCGAAGAGCTTCACCGACGAAATCAGCGCGATCATCGTCGGACTCAAGACGAAATCGCAGGAAGCTGTCAACACCATGGCCGTTTCCAAGAAGCTGTTCGCCGAGACGCAGGAGAGCCTGGAAGAGACGCGCGGGAAGTTCCAGAAGATCACCGAAGCCGTTGACATGACGACGAAGGTCATGGAGACGATGAATCGGTCCACGGAGGACATCACCGCCAAGAACCACTCCATCGCGGAAGTCGTGCAGGGGCTTTCGGCTCTCGCGGAAGAAAACGCCGCGACGAGCGAGGAGGGAAATGCCGCCGTAGAGACGCAGACGCATTCCCTGCAGAACATCGCCGAGGCCAGCGAAGGCTTGGCGAGCGTCGCCATGGATCTCAATGGCGAGGTCGGCAAGTTCAAAGTGTGATATACAATAAGCCATGAGACAGCAAACAGCCCGACGGGGAGTTCCCGTCGGGCTGTTTTTCCGTGTGCGCATACGGCCTGTTGGACAATCAGCTGTGCCCATTGGGCTTGCTTCTTGGCCAGGTCAGTATTAGACAATCCCCTGTGCGACCATCGTGTCTGCGACGTGGAGGAATGCCGTGATGTTGGCGCCGGCGATGAGGTTGCCTTTCATGCCGTACTTCTCCGCGTTCTTCCTGGAGTTCTGATAGATGTTCTTCATGATGCCCTTGAGGCGATTGTCGACTTCCTCGAACGTCCAGTGCAGGCGCTCGGAGTTCTGGCTCATCTCAAGCGCGGAGACGGCGACGCCGCCGGCGTTTGCCGCTTTCGCAGGGGCGAAAAGGACGCCCTTTTCCAAGAGGTATTCCGTCGCATCGAGCGTCGTCGGCATGTTCGCGCCTTCACCGACGGCCATGACGCCGTTCGCCACGAGCGCCTTGACGCCCTCGATGTCAAGCTCGCTCTGCGTCGCGCACGGCAGGGCGATGTCGCACTTGACCGTCCAGACGCCCCGGCATCCCTCGTGGTACTCGGCGTTCGGACGCTTTTCGACGTACTCCTTGATGCGACCGCGGCGCACTTCCTTGATCTCCTTGACGAGCGCGAGGTCGATGCCCTCGGGGTCATAGACGTAGCCGTTCGAGTCAGAGCAGGTCACGGGCTTTGCGCCGAATTCGATGGCCTTTTCAATCGCATACGTCGCGACGTTGCCCGAGCCGGAGACGACGACGGTCTTGCCCTCAAGGCTCTTGCCGTTGTCTTCGAGCATCTCCTTCATGAAGTAGAGGAGTCCGTAGCCCGTGGCTTCCGTGCGTGCGAGGCTGCCGCCGTAGCCGAGTCCCTTGCCCGTGAGGACAGCGGAATCAAAGGAGTTGACGATGCGCTTGTACTGACCGTAGAGGTAGCCGATCTCACGGCCGCCGACGCCGATATCGCCTGCCGGCGTATCGACCATCGAGCCGATGTGGCGATAGAGCTCCGTCATGAAGCTCTGGCAGAAGCGCATGACCTCGTTGTCGCTCTTGCCTTTCGGGTCGAAGTCCGAGCCACCCTTGGCGCCGCCGATGGGAAGCCCCGTCAAAGAGTTCTTGAACGTCTGCTCGAAAGCGAGGAACTTCAAAATGGAGAGCGTCACACTCGGATGGAAACGCAGGCCGCCCTTGTAGGTGCCGACGGCGCTGTTCGCCTGCACGCGGTAGCCGCGGTTGACCTGAACCTCGCCCTTGTCGTTTTCCCAAGGCACGCGGAACATGACGACGCGCTCCGGCTCGACCATGCGCTCAAGGATCTTGTGCTTCTTGTACTCGGGATGCTGCTCAAGGACAGGCACGATCGAGGTCAGGACTTCCTTGACCACGTTGTGATATTCCTTCTCCTGCGGATCCTTCTTTTCGATAGAGGCGAGGATGTCCTCTACATACTGCTGCATTTCCGTCATGCGTGATTACCCCTTTACTTCCAAAGTTATAAAAGAAAACTATCGTGCGGCTAAGCACTCATATATAATAGCGCAGATGGCGGCAAAAGTATACTGTTTTGCTAAGGTATTATGTATACATGTTTACAGTGGAAAGAGCAAGGCGGAATAGAAGAGTACGGACATGATGCTTCTTTGCGGTGAGGTGCCGGACATGCGGCGGGCAAAATTCAGCAGAGAAGAAAAATTTGAAAAGTTCCTTGACAGACTATACCCCTATGTGTATAATGAGAATACCGATAGGGGTATGCGCAAAGGAGGAGCGTTATGGAAGCGTTGGAAAAGGGCAGAAAAGCGGCGCCATACAGGGGTGCCGCGGGCAAAAAAGACTTGGCAAAGCCGTCGTTCTTCGCTACAATGAAGGAAAACTTCGCGGCGACGGAGGCGAGCGTCCTGGCGCAAAGCTGCTGTTCGGACAGAGTTTTCGGCGCTTCCTTCTGGTCTTTCTTCGCAAAACATTCCTGGGGGTAAGAATATGGCATTTTCCTTTACGAAATGGCAGGGCTGCGGCAACGACTTCGTGCTCGTGAACGGTTTTCGCGAAAGTCTTGAAGGCGCGGATCTCACCTCGCTCGCGCGCGCGGTCTGCGATCGCCACTACGGCATCGGCGCGGACGGGCTGATTCTCGTGCTGCCGTCGGAGCAGGCGGACTTTCGCATGCGCATCCTCAACGCGGACGGCAGCGAGGCGGAGATGTGCGGCAACGGCATCCGCTGCTTCGCGGGTGTCGTCCATACGGAGGGGCTGAGCGAGCGCGAGACGTTCACCGTCGAGACGGGCGCGGGCGTTCTCGTGCCGCGCCTTGAACTGACGGACGGTAAGCTCACGGGCGTGCGCGTCGATATGGGCGAGCCGATTCTTGAAGGCGAGCGCATTCCTGTCCTGGGCTTTGGCGCATCACGCGTCATTGAGCAGCCGATCGAGGCGGAGGGCGAAACGTTTTCCATGACCTGCGTTTCCATGGGCAACCCGCACTGCGTGATTTTCGTCGAGGATGCACAAGCCGTGCCGATGGAAAAGTTCGGGCCTCTTCTTGAGCGGCACGAGAAGTTCCCCAGGAAGACAAACGTGGAGTTTGCGGAAATCAAGGACGCTTCCCACATTCGCATGCGTGTCTGGGAGCGCGGCGCCGCCGTGACGCTCGCGTGCGGCACTGGCTCGTGCGCGACCCTCGTCGCGGCGGCACTCACGGGGCGCACGGGCAGAGCCGCCGAGGTCGAGCTCGACGGCGGCAGGCTGGCGATCGAGTGGGCCGAGGACAACCACGTCTACATGACGGGCTCCGCCGAGAGAGTCTTTGCCGGCAGGTACGAATGACAAAGCAGCGGAGATTTCATGCACAGCAAGTCTTTGCAAAAGATGCAAAGGAATACGAAATGGACGGCGCGCGGTCGAAGGCGACCATGTGCCGCCCTTTTGCTGCAGGCCGGGCGCGTCCATGTGACCTCATACCGCTTGCGATTTGCCTATAGGCGGTTCAAGGTGGCTGCGATTCTTGTCGCGATTGGCTGCCTTATAGTATAATAGAGCTAAGAGAGGGTGACGCTATGCGGGATGTCAATCGTACCTATAAGGATTCACTTTTAAGAACATGCCGCTCAGGCTGCTGATGTACCTGGCAGAAATCTATCGCCGCTATGTAGACCAAGATGCCATATACAAGAGAAATCTCATCCCGCTTCCGGCACCGAAGTTCTATGTATTCTACAATGGAGAAATGGAAATGCCTGATCGCTGGGAACTGCGGTTATCCGATGCGTTCGACGGACGCAAGGGTGACATGGATCTTACTGTCGGGGTGCTCAACATAAACGATGCGCCGCATCGCCCGCTTTTGGACAAATGCCATGCACTCAAAAGCTACAGCGTCTTCGTCGCGAAGGTGCGCGAGCATGTCAAAAACGGCAGCACGCTGGAAGCTGCGGTAGGCGAGGCTGTGCGATACTGTATTGCCAATGACTATCTGGAAGAATATTTTCGTCAAAAACAGCAGGAGGAGGTCTTCGATATGCTGAATTTCGCCTGGGATCAAGAGCGCGCTTTGGAAGTACGCGCCGAGGAAGCAAGGGAGGACGGACTAAAGGAAGGGTTATCTCGGGGCTTGTCCCAGGGTGTGCTCGAAACGACACTTTCAGCTATTCGGAACATGATGGAAAATCTGGGGATTCCCATGGAAAAAGCGATGGACGTGCTGCAGATTCCGCCTGCCGAGCGCGCGAAATATGCGGCGCTGGTGAAGGGTTGTTGAGAGTAGGCTATCGCCAGAAAAGCTGTCCAGTGCTATAATGATATTGAGAACGGTAATATAGGAAGCTGCTGCATCGCTTTTCGTGCGGCAGGCAGTCTGATGGGAGGCGTTTTTATTGGCAAGAAAGTGCAAGATCCTCATTTCCGATGATTCCAAGCTCCTGCGCAAACAGCTGCGCGAGGAGCTCGAGGCACTCGATTGTGAGGTCATAGAGACGGAGAACGGCAAGGAGGCGATCGCCGAGAGCCTCGGCGATCGTCCCGACGGCGTCATTCTGGACATCGTCATGCCCGAGGTCAACGGCGTCGAGGTGCTGCGCGTCATCAAGGAAATCGACGACACGATTCCCGTCGTCATGCTGTCGTCGGCGGGCACGCCGGAAAAGCTCATGGAGACGCTGAAGCTCGGGGCGCTGGACTTCATCCAGAAGCCCTATACGCCCGAGCAGATCAAGAATGCCATCACGCGCATTCGGAAGAAGGCAGGGCTGGATGAGCAATGATCTGCTTTTCCCACAATTTCT
>CAMURM010000080.1 GCA_947097535.1 uncultured Selenomonas sp. | reverse complement strand
TACACTTGATCAGCGACGCTTCCTCCTGCAGCTTCTGGAACGCATTCTCGTTCTGGTACTCCGAATACGTCGCGACCGTCGTCGCGAGAATCACGGCAAGCGCGATGCCCACAGACTCATACCATGCGACCTGCCCAAGGATCGCGAAGACGACATTGATGACGAGCGCCACGCAGAGGATCTTGATGATCGGATCGTCGAAGCTCCCCTTCAGTTTCTCCCAAAAGCCTTCTCCCTGCTGCTCCGTGATGCCGTTCGTGCCGTATCGTTCCCTCGATGCGCGCACCTCGTCATCCGTCAAGCCCTTGATCTTCATAAAATTTCTCCTTTAGTTACAAATTATGACTGCGCCGCCCCTCCGAAATAAGGCAGCTGATACCATTGTACCATGAAAGTCCAAGAGGTCAAGCCCGAAGGGCGCAGACCGATCGGCAACTTTCTCCCCCTTCTTCGTCCCAATAAAAATGCCACGGCGACGCACGGAGCGCATCGCTGTGACATTCGTATGCAGACATTGCCGCGCCGCCGTCTCCCTCTCAGCGATAGGTGACCTGATTCTTGCCCGCCGTCCGCTTCGATACGTAGAGCGCTTCGTCGGCGCGCTGGAAGACGCTTTCGGGTGTGTCCTTCGGGCGCGAGAGCGTCACGCCGATGCTGAGACCGACGGGGCGCTTGTCGGGCATCAGGAGCGAGAGCGAGGCGGCGCTCCTGTGGATGCGCTCGACGACGCGCTCTGCCGCCGCGCGGTCGGCGCGCGTCAGGATGACGAAGAACTCGTCGCCGCCCCAGCGCGATACGACGTCCATGCTGCGCACGGACGAGGTCAGGATGTCGGCGAGCGCGACGAGCGCCTCGTCGCCCATGCTGTGGCCGAAGGTGTCGTTGATGCCTTTGAAATCATCCATATCGAGCATCATGACGGCGAGCGGCAGCCTCGAGGCGAGTGCGTCGCGCAGAATGTCCTTGAAGGAGCGCTCCATGGCGCGGCGGTTCAGAAGCCCCGTGAGCGCGTCGCGCTCGGCGAGGACGACGAGCTTGCTGTGTGCCGACTCCCACTCCTTCGTCATGGCATCGACGAAGTGCACGAGATGGGCGATGATCGAGGTCTGGTCGCCGAACTGCGGTGACACGGGCTTGTAGATGGGCGCCTCTTTCGGCTCACCCTCGCGAAAGCCCACGCTGATCATCATGAGGTTCGTCTTCATGATTTTACCGTTGCTGCGGAAGAACTCCGCGAAGGAGTAGAAGCCATGCGTGGGCACGGTGCGCGAGATGGCGGCGTACTCGTAGAGGTTGTTCTCCTGCAGCATGACGTAATGCCCCATGCAGTTCACGAGTAAGACGGCCTCGGGGGAGAATTCGCAGAGCTCGCTGTGGCTCCTCTGCGCCTCGCTGATGATGGCGATGGGGTCGCCCGAGCCAATGCGCAGGCGCTCGCCCTCCGCGAGATCGGCACTGACATAGACGCTGCCATTGGCGTCGATATCCATGATGCGGCGCGCGAGCGTCGTGCCGTTGCGCCGCAGGCACATCGGGAAGGTCTCGACGCTCGCGAGCGATTCCCAACCGTGGTGTATGCCGAGGTAATGCGAGAAGAACTCGCTCGCGGGCTTGCCGTCGATCTCCATGATCGTGCGCTCATCCGCCATGCGCGTGATCTGCACCTCGGGGCCGAAGGGCTTCCAGCCGAAGGACGGCATTGCTTTGGCATAGAGCTCCTCGCCGACGAAGAGGAGGGCGAGGAAGCCGCTCGCCATGCGATGCCCCGCGAGGTCGATCACGATGCGCCTGCCGTCGTTCTGATCGGAAAGGAGCCCGCCGAAGAAGACGATGTCCTCGCGCGTATCGGAGAGGATGTCCAAGAGCTCCGTGATTCCCGGGATCTGCGCCGCCAGGAAGAGTCCGACCGCCCTGGTCGCCTTTTCCTGCGCGATCGTCTTCACGAGCCCGCGCGCCGAGGACAAGGCGTCGGGCTGCCCGTCGAAAGCCAGAGGAATGACGCGAGAGGAAGTGAAAAAAGTGAAGGTCACGGCGGCGCTCGCCGCTTCCGGCAACTCTTCGTCGCCGCTCCACATCTTCCCGTTGGCGAAGCCGCATTCTGCGGCGAATCCCACGACCTTTGCCTGCGGGAATATCCTTCTTGTCGCGCGCTCGAAGTCCGCCATCGTGGCGACGGCAAGCTCGGAGGCGAAAAGTGTCACGAGAAGATCGGAGATGTGCGCCAGGGAGGCGGCGATACCCTTTGCCTCCTGCAAACAGAGCGCAAGATCCTCTTCTTTGTAGAGCAAGGAGGAAAATTGCTGCAAGGCGGATCATCCCTTTCTAGCTGGTAATAGACTTTGATACGAGTATCATATAATTCCTTAGACCTACTGTCAAGCCTTTGCGGGAAAAAACACGCTTCTCTATATGCAAAGGGGGCAGCTTCCGTGTATAATAGAAAAAAGCAGGGAAACGCCGGTAAAATGAAGTCGCCCAAATCAGGAAGATCGGTGGCTACATTTATCCGTAGTTCCCATGGAAAGGAGCCGTGCTTGTGAGGATTGTCCGATATGTGATCTTGTTCCTCGTGCTCGTCGCCCTCTTCACGGGCGCACTTCTTTACTACGGCAACACGCACCGCGAGGCGGCGGAGTCGGCACTAGCCCTCCTGCAGGAAGAGGCGCTCTCGCCCGAGGAGGCGGCGCGTGAAAAAGCCGAGCGCGAAGAGCGCGAAGCGAAGCGTCTGGCGGCAGAAGCGCGCGAAAAGGAGCGCGAGGCGCGCCTCGAAAAGCTCAGGGAAGGCATGGAGCGCATGGACTCCGGCTCCTATACATGGTACAGCTATCCACAAGAGGAGCCGCAGGAAGGCGGACTCTACTTCCAGCCGCTCCTCGGGCACAGCCGGGACGCGACGTTTCGCTGCAACATCCTCTATTACTACTCGATTCACGAGGGCAGCCGGCGCGGCTGGATCTTCGGCGACCACTTCGCCATCGAGGCGGACGACGAGCGCCGCAGCTGGACGATCGAGGAAAAGAGGCGGCGCGATCACCTCGCCGAGGACGCCGAATCCCTGACAGAGCGCGCGCAGATCGCGCTCGGAGAGGACGGCGCATACATCCTGCGGCGCGCGGCGAACGCCCACGCGGCGCACGTTATCTACTGGTCCGAGGCGGAGGGCAAGTCCGTCAGCCACACGCTGACGGAGGAGGAGAAGCAGCGCCTCGGGAATATGATCGCCCTTTACGATTTGTGGCAAGAGCCTTAAGGAATATGATATACTATAGGTAAAAAATAATATATGGGTATCTTGGGAAGACTGCACGGCGCAGCACTTCCCTAAGGAGGAATACGGCATGAAAGACATCCGGAAGGTCCTGACGATCGCGGGCTCGGATCCGAGCGGCGGCGCAGGCATACAGGCGGACATCAAGACCATCACGGCACACAAGATGTACGCGATGAATATTTCGACGGCGCTCACAGCCCAGAACACGATGGGGATACACGACATCTTCGTCGTGCCACCGGACTTCATCGCCTCACAACTCGACGCCATCTACGAGGATATCCGCCCCGACGCCGTCAAGATCGGCATGGTGGCAAACGATGAGATCGTGCGCACGATCGCCGGGAAGCTGCGGGAAAAGGACGCGAAGAACATCGTGCTCGATCCTGTCATCTCCTCGACGAGCGGCTGTAGCCTCATCACGAGCGAGACGCTCTTCGCCATCGTCGACGAGCTTTTGCCGCTCGTCGACATCGTGACGCCGAACCTGCCCGAGGCGGCGGCGATCACGGGCGTCGCCATCACCGATGAGGAGTCCATGCTGCACGCCGCCAAGGTGCTGACCGAAAGGTTCCCGACCGCCGTCCTCATCAAGGGCGGCCATCTCGTCGAGAGCGCCGACGACCTGCTCTACGCGGACGGCAAGGCGCGCTGGTACAAGCAGGCGCGCATAGAGAACGAGAACACGCACGGCACGGGCTGCGCACTTTCGTCCGCCATCGCCTGCGGCCTTGCAGCGGGCAAGCCGCTGACGATCGCCGTCGAGGACGCCAAGGCGTACATCACGGGCGCGATTCGCGCGGGGCTCGACATCGGCAAAGGGCGCGGCCCCCTGCTGCACATGTGGGAATATATGTAAGGAGGCATTTATGGCAGAGCCAAAGGTCGGGCACATTCACTTTCTCAACATACTGCCGCTGACATGGAGCTTCGCGCACGGCGGCAACCGCGGTCTGCACCTCGTGCCGGGCGTGCCGGCAGAGCTCAACCGCGAGCTTCTGGCGGGCAGGCTCGACGTGAGCGGCATATCGTCCATCGTCTATGCGGACGGCGACGAAAAGCTCGTCATCCTGCCCGACATCTGCGTGCGCACCGACGAGGCTGTCACGAGCATCCTCCTCGTGACGAAGAAGCCCATCGAGGCGATCAAGGACGACCGCATCATCCTCACGGCGAAATCCGCGACGAGCCACTGTCTGTTGAAGATCGTGCTCAAGGAGGGCTACGGCGCCGCCCCCAACTACTATGTACGCCACATCGTACCGCAAAATCCCGTGCCCGACGACGCGTCCGGCTCGCTCTTCATCGGCGACGACGCGCTCTGGCTTTACCACCACCGCCGCGAGGATCTCCACTACTACGACCTCGGCGCCGAGTGGCACAAGCTCACGGGGCTCGGCATGGTCTACTCGCTCTGGACGGCGAACCGCACCTTCGCGAAGGAATGCCCCGAGAAGCTGCAGCTCGTCTACGAGCGCCTCGTGGGCGGCATGGCGGAGGGCATCGCCAATAAGTACGCGACGATCCAGTCCGTACACGGGGAGAAGGACTTTACCTTCGAGCAGCTCGAAGAATACCTGCAGGTCATCCGCTGGGATCTCCGCGAGGAGCACCTCGAAGGCCTCGAACTATTTTATCGCAAAGCGCACGAGCTGAACCTCATCAACCATGTGCCGAAACTCTGTTTCGCCGACGTGAAGAGGCTTTGAGGCGAAAGACGCAAAGAAGCGGGAAAAATTATCACTTATCCGCCGCGTAGGCGGGCGAGATCGAATCCTCTGCCGTGAATGTGGGCGCAGACAGCAGCTGCCATGCCGAGAAGGCACAGACGGCGAGCGTGAGAACGGCACAGACGACGGCAATCCCCTGCTTCATGCCGCGCTTTTCCGGCTCGCTCGTCTGCCGCAGGATGAAGAAGACGACGGTGAGCGAAAAGAAGAGGATGCCGAGCACAGCAGTCAGCGCGATGTGCGCCTTGTTCCACAGGCGAAACTCTGCCTGTATGTGCTTTTCGCCGCCGGAGACGAGCGTCGGCGAGAGATCCCAGCGGAGCGTCTTGCCGCCCTCGTCCGCACTGTCCGCGTTGTGCTTCGTAGGCGCACCGGGAAGCGTCAGGCTAAACTCATAGCGAATCTGATCGAGGAAGCCTTTCATCATTGCCTCCATCTCGGGGTCGCTCGCTTCCTCGCCGCGATTCTCCTTTTCACCGGGCCCTGCGTAGAGATCGAAAACATAGGCATCGTAGAACCACGTCGTCTTCTGCCGGATGCCTGCCGCCTCGCCGTCGCGGCGCGTGAAGAGGTCGCCGCCCTTTTCGGCGAGCGCCTTCATGTCGGGGAACTCCGACGTGACCTCGAAGCCCTTCTTGTCGCCCTCGCTGATTTCCTTTACCGTGGCGGCGGGATCCTTCTTCAGCAGCGTGTTTGCGGCTTCGACGATGGAATCCGTAAGAATGCCCGTGCCGAGAAGCGTCGTCTTCAGCGCGCTCGATCCGTCGGCGCGGATCGTGAGATTTGCCTCGCCCTTGAAGCAGCCTGCGGTCAAGACTGCGAGGAGCACGAAAGAGAGCGCGAGGAGGAGCGATCGCCCCCGCTGCATCACCGATTTTTCTGTTTGCATGGAAATACCTCCTTCGATGGAACGATGCCGCCGACAACTCGTGCACATGCTTCTCTTATAGGATAGCATAAAAGTGCGTGCCTGTGACCTGTAGCAAATGACAGGTCAGGCAGAAAAAATGCAGAAGCAGGAAAATCGCTTTCCCGCGCGGTGCATTTTATGCTATGCTAAGAATTAAGGAGGCAGGAAAATGAACGTCAAACGCATCGAGAGCATCTACCTGCGCGACCCCGACGGCAACCTCGTCGAGCTCAGCGTCTATCGAAACTAAGAAATAGGAAAGTGCCTGCGGCACGCGGCGGAGATGACGCATGCCGCAGGCACTTTCTTATTCTTTTTCCTTTCGTACGGCTGCCCAGAGGACGCCGTCGGGCTTTTCCCACGTGCCGAAGGGAGCGCCGAGGCGAAGAGGCATCGCCTTGCCCTTGGGCAGAAGCTCGCCTTCGGGCGTCCTAAGCGCCTCCATGGCATTGTTCACGAGGTACCAGGCGCCGTTTTGGCGCGAGATGTAGGCTTGTACGGTGCGATCGGGCGCCTTTTCGTCGGGGAAGACGTTTTCTGTGAAGTGCCACGCGAAGAGCGGCAGGCGGTCGTAGACGTTGAGAAGCCCCGACTTCAGCCATTGCCCGTCTTTGCCGCGCACGCGGCGCAGGCGCTTCAGATGCTGCACGCGGTGCTCGGGCACGCTCGTGCCGCAGAAGGGGCAGCGCGGCGCGCGCACGTCGTGCAGGAGGAAGAATTTTTCGGGGCAGTGCGGGTTCGCGCACGGCTGCAGGAGATCCCATGTCCTGACGAGTGCCTTTTCCCATTCGAGCGCCGAGGGACGCGCCTCGGGCTCGTGCAGGCCGTCGACGAAGGCGCGCAGGAAGAGCTTTTCGAGGTAGGGGCCGAGGTCGCGGATCGTGACCTTCATGTCGCTCGGGCGGTTGGAATGATCGGTCGGATGCTCGGCGAAGAGCGCCTTTTCGCCGTAG
>CAMURM010000079.1 GCA_947097535.1 uncultured Selenomonas sp. | reverse complement strand
GAGACGATGGACTTGCGCGTTTCCGTGGAAATCGCCTTTGCCAGAGGCGTCAGGATGACGAAGCCCGAATCACAGAAAATCGGAATGGAAACGAGGAAGCCCGTCAGAGCCATGGCGATCTCCTCGCGCCCCTTGCCGAAGAGCTTGAGGAAGCACAGCGCCATGCGCTTTGCGGCGCCGGAAACCTCGAAGAGCTGGCCCATCATGACGCCGAAGCCAATGATGGCCGATGCTTCCGAGCGTGCCGCCGAAGCCCTTCGTGATGCTCGCGACGATCTGCTTGAATTCGATGCCGCCGATCACGCCGACGAGTACGGTTGCCAAGATCAACGCCAGAAACGTGTGAATCTTGGTCTTCATAATCATGAAAATCAGGCAGGCAATACCAATGCCAAGACCTATGAGGATTTGCGTTTCTGCAGCCATGAGGATTCATCTCCTTGTTCATGAAATTATTTTACGGAATCGCCCCGTCAGCCTTCCTTGAAATTCGGGGCGTACTTTGCCGCGAGGCGGATCGCTTCCACCATGCTCACGGCGCTCACGATGCCCTTGCCGGCGATGTCGAAGGCCGTGCCGTGGTCGACCGACGTGCGCAGGAACGGCATGTCGAGCGTGACGGCGATCGTGCGCTCGAAGTCGTACGTCTTCGTCGCGATGTGCCCCTGGTCGTGATAGAGCGAAAGCACCGCCTGATAGCGCCCCTGCAGCGCCTGATGAAAGACGGAATCGGGACCGATCGGGCCTACCACATCGTAGTCTTCCTTCTGCGCTTCCTCGACGGCTGGCGCGATCTCCCTGACTTCTTCCCAGCCGAAGAGACCGTGCTCACCCGAGTGCGGATTGAGCCCTGCGACCGCCATCTTGCCCTCGACGCCGAGCTGCTTCAGAGCCTTCGTGCAGCGACGGATGTATTCGAGCACGCGCTCCTTCGTGATCGCGTCGCAGGCATCGCGCAGCGACATGTGGCGCGTGAGGAAGAAGACGCGCATCTCGTCGACTTCGAACATCGTCAGCGGATCGCGGGAGTTCGACAGGCCACCGAGGATCTCCGTATGGCCGATGTAGTCGATCTTTGCCGCGCGCAGCGACTCCTTGTTGATCGGCGTCGTGGCAATCGCGTCGATCTCATGCGCCATCGCGAGCTCCACGCACTTCTTGATGTAGTCGAACGCCGCCTGCCCGCACATCGCCTGCACTTCGCCCATCTTCAGGCTTCCCATGTCGACGTTCTTGAGGTCGATGAGGTTGATGACGCCCTCTTCATCGACGGCATCGCCGGGCTTTTCCAGCGTCCGCAGGCTCGCCGTTGCTCTGCAGACAGCGATCGCCTGCTCCACCACGCCCTTGTCGCCGACGACGATGACCTTCGCGACGTCCGTCACCTTCTTGTCGAGCAGGGACTTGACCGTGATCTCCGCACCGACACCGGCGGGATCGCCCATGGGCACGCCGATGAGCGGTTTTTCCGTCAAATTCTTTTCCATACGCACAACTCTCCTTTTGTATTGTTGAATCTCACTGAGTAATATCCTTGGCAATCTTATCGAGACAAAGCCCGATCGCATCATCGCCGCCGATCATGCCCCCCTTCGTCACAATGCGCAGCTTCGGCAGGCGGCCGCCGAGGATACGCCCGTAGACGGCAAGCGGCAGCACCTCGTCGCGCACCTCAATGCCGTCGGCAGCGAGATGCTCCAAGAGCGCGATCGTGATGTCGCCGCCCGAGCAGTAGACGCCTTCGAGCTTGCGGCTCCTTTCCAAAATCTCCGCTGCAGCGCCCGCCAGCGTGTCGGACAAAAGCTTTGAGACCGCCTCGGGTGTGATGCCCAGCTCTTCAGCGACCGCCTTGAGGTCGAGCATACCCTCGTCCGAAAGCGGCGTCGTCGTCAGGAGGAAGACGTCCTCGTCGTCGACGGCAGAGCAGATCTTCGAAACGACGCGCCGTATCTCCGCCTCGCGCCTCTCCCGCTCAAAGAACTCCGCCACGCGCATATCGACGAAGAAGACACGCCTCTTCTGCAGCAGGAAGGCGATCTGACGCTTCGTCGTCGCCGTCACACTGCCGATGACGAGAAGGATCTTCTGCTCGCGCTTTTCCGCCACCTGCTGCGCATGCACGAGCTGCATCGTCAAGGGGCCGGGATCGACCGTCAGCGCGCGGCAGCCGCTTTTGAGCACCGCCTCGGCGATCGTCTGCACGTCCTCGTTGCGCACGGCGTCAAAGACGAGGACGCGCGCCATCTTCGCCACCTCGCTGACGGTGGCGGCAAGGGCGTCGACGCCCTGCGCCAGCTCTTTCAGAGAAAAGTGGCACACGGCATGGCGCGTCTGGCGCGCGACGATCTCCACGACGTCGTCGGCAGCGACGGGCATCTTCGGATCGCGCCCCGCATCGGACTCGCTCAGGAGCACGCCGTTCACGAGCATCGTGCGGTTCACGACAATGCGCCCCGAAGCGGGATAGGCGGGCACGACGATCGCCGTGAAATCATCACCGAGGGCGGCGAGCGCCCCGTCGATCTCCGCGCCGATATTGCCGCGCAGCGTCGAATCAATGCGCTTGTTGAAGAACTCCCTGCCCTCCTTCAGCTGCAAAAATGCCGCCTCGACCCTTCGGAATGCTTCTTCGGCTGTCAGGCCGCGGCTCGCCGTCGAGTACGCGAGCACCTCCGAATCCTGCACCGCAGCGCCTTCCAGATGAAAAAGGCTGCTGACGCTGAGCCCGAGCTTCTTCAAAAGCACCCCCGAAGCATTCGCGCCCGTCAGATCGTCGGCTATGATAACGCCCTTCATCGTCACCTCTCCTTTCTTTCAGACCATGATGAGCCCGCCGTGCGGCATCGCCCGCTCAAGCTCCGCCTTCGTAAAGGTGTAATCCGTGATGACGTGATCGAGCTCGCTCAAATGCGCCGCCTTGTAGAGCTTTTTCTTGCGGAACTTCGAGCGGTCGGCGACGAGGATCGCCGACTCGCTCATCTCCAAAAGCCTGCGCTTAAAGACGCACTTGCTCTCCGTCGGCACGACGAGGAAGAAGTCCTCCGACACGGCGGACGTGCCGACAAAGGCGAGGTCAATGCCGTAGCGCGCGAGCTGCTCCGTCGCCATGGCACCCGCGACGGCTCCCGTCTCGGGCAGGACGGCGCCGCCTAAAAGCACGGTGCGTATCTCCTTCTGCGGATAGAGATGGACGCCGATATGAAGATCGTTCGTCACGACCGTGATATCGGCAAATGTCGACTTCTTCAGGCGGTCGGCGATCTCGAACGTCGTCGTGCCCGCATCGAGGAAGATCGTCATGCCCGCATGGACGCGGCTGATGGCGACTTCCGCAATGCGCTGCTTGACCTCGATATCGCGCACCTTCTTCTTGGCATAGGCGGTTTCCTCCACGATGTAGCCCGGCAGCGTGGCACCGCCATGCGTGCGCACGAGTAGCCCCTGCTCTTCGAGCTGTTTGAGATCACGCCCGATCGTCATCGCCGTGACGCCGAGCTCGCGAACCAAAGTGCCGCGCGTGACCGTCTCGTTTTGCTGCAGGTAATCGAGAATGAATTTTTTCCTGTCGATCGCAATCATAGGCAGCTCCTTGTTGTTATTATAATTTATCTTTTGTTATCTTTTGTTGTATTCATTATAAAACTGGTGCTATCTTCTGTCAATATAAACTACACGCACAAACGTCCACTTCGTGGACATTGTGCGTCGCCCTTACATGAAAGTTACCAATCAGTCTGCGCCCTTTGGGCTTGACTTCTTGGACTTTCATGGTAAAAATAAGTAAAATGCCTTCGCCATAAAAAAATGAGACTGCCGCATGAGTCGAAACGACTTCATGCGACAATCTCACCATTTTCCTGTCAAAGCGCCGCCTGTTCTTCTCTTTCGAGCGCCAGCAGGGCCTGCACGTAGAGTGCACATTCGAGACGCTTTTTCTGAATCTCGCAGCCGACTTCGTAAGGCTTTCTTATATCGCCGTGGAATAGGTCGGCGTTGGCGTGACAGCCGCCGCTGCAGAAGAAGCGTGCCCAGCAGTCGGCGCATTTTTCCTTGTTGAGTACGTGCGACTCGCGGAAGTACGGCGGCAGTTCTTCGTCCGTCACTCCGTCGTAGATGCTGCCGAGCTTGTAGCGCTTTCTGCCGACGAATTGATGACACGGGTAGAGGTCGCCGTTTTCTGCGACGGCGAAGTATTCGTGACCCGCGCCGCAGCCCGAGAGGCGCTTGGCGACGCAAGGGCCGTTCGACAAGTCCATGTTGAAGTGGAAGAAGAAGAATCCCCTGCCCGTGCGGCGGCGCTCCATGTAGGCGGCGGCGAGGCGGTCGTACTCCTCGCGGATGCGCGGCAGATCCTCCTCTTCGAGCGCGAGCGGGCTGTCCTTCAGGACGACGGGCTCGACCGAGAGAATATTGAATCCCGCATCGTGCATCGAGAGCACGTCCTCGGTAAAGTCGAGATTGCGCTTCGTGTAAGTGCCGCGAAGATAGGTATAGACGCCGCGATAGTCCCAGTCGCCGCCCGCGCGGCTCGCGAGACACCTTCGGAAGTTCTCCACAATGCGGTCATAAGTGCCGTGACCGCCGACGTCGGGACGCATGGCGTCGTTCGTCACCTTGCGCCCGTCAAGCGAGAGTACGAGGGAAAAGTCGTTCTCGTTGAGCCAGGCGATGTTCGCGTCGTTCAAAAGGATGCCGTTCGTCGTCAGCGTGAGCTTGAAGACCTTGCCCGTTTCCTTCTCACGCTTTCGGATGTACTCCGTGACCGCCTTGACCGTCTTCATGTTGAGCAGCGGCTCGCCGCCGAAGAAGTCGATCTCGCAGTGTTTGCGCGGCCCTGAGCCTTCGATGAGGAAGTCGACGGCGCGGCGCCCCACCTCGGGCGTCATGACGGCACGCTCCATGCCGTAGTTGCCGCCGTCGCCGAAGCAGTATTTGCAGCGCAGGTTGCAGTCCTGCGCGACCATCAGACACAGCGACTTCACGAGCCCCTTCTGCGAAAAAGTCGGCGGCACGTCGATATCGGGCGCGAAAAGCTCGCCGAGCGCCATGAGTTCGTGCAGCTCTTCGAGCGCCTCCTCAAGCTCCGCCGCCGGATACTTCGCGCCGAGCGCGGCAAGAACCGCCGCATCGTTCGCGCCGTCGAAGATGTCCATGATGTCGTAGATCATCTCGTCGACGACATGGACGGCGCCGCTGTTGACATCAAGCAGGATGAAGCTGTCCGCCTGCTTGAACTTATGTATTCTCTCTTTCATAATTCCTCCAGATATATGGCGAAGCGTGAAGAAAAGACCTCTTCCTTACGGAAGAGGTCTTTTTTTCACGCTTGCTTCCTGCTCTCACAGACCTGATTGCCCACCGTGCAGGACGTCTTGCATGCCGACTGGCACGATGCCTGGCATTCGCCGCAGCCGCCCGTCTTCAGCGTCTTCTGCATCGTCGGCTTGTTGACCGTCTTGATGTGTTTCATCGTATGACCCCCTTCTTGCCGTCTTTCCTCTATTCTACCCGTTTTTCCTGCGCTTGGCAAGCGGTCGGATTGTCCGAGATGTGCTGCCAGACGCGCGCGAAGCCCTGCGCGGCATCATAGCGGCATTGCCAGCCGAGCGCGCGCAGCTTGTCCGCCGACGGACGATTCGCCTTGTTGAAGTTGTTTTCAAGATATGCCGCATCCTTGGGGCGCTCCTTTGCGACGACCTTGAGACCGAGCTCGGGGCGAAGCTGCACCAAAACGTCTGCAAGCTCGCGGATGCTCAGAAAAGCCCTGTCGTTCGACACGTTGTACGCCTCACCCGACGCGCCCTCGAAGAGCAAGAGGAAGAACGCCGCAACGGCATCGGCGATGTAGCAGAAGGGGCGGCGCGCGCTGCCGTCGCTGTGCATGACGATGTCCGTGCCGTCTCGGACACACTTCATGAACGAGGCGAAGACGCGCGGATCAGCTTCCATATCCATCGTCGGCGCGTAGGTGTGCGCGATGCGTGCGATTTTCGCGTTCACGCCGTACTCGACGAAGAAGAGGCGGCACCACGTCTCGCCCATGCGCTTGCTGCCGCCGTAGCAGCTCAAGAGATCGAGCGGATCTGCCGCGCCGACGTCCGCCTCGTGAATCTCGCCCGCGCCCTCTTGCATCTTGCCGTAGACGTCGCCGCTGCTGAAAAAGAGGAAGGACTGCGTCCCCTTCTCCCTTGCCAAGCGCAGCAGATGGTATGTGCCGAGCACGTTCGGCTCGGCGACCTCGACGGGCATCGTCTTGTAGTACGCAGGATTCGCGAGGCTTGCAGCATGGATGATAAAGTCGACCGCCCCTTCGAGCTGCCACGGTTCTCTGAGGTCGTGCTGCACGAACGAGATATATGGCGCATCCGCGTACTCGCCGAAGCGTACACGCGCTCTTTCCTCGCTTCGCACATGGAAGAGCAGCCGCATCCCCATCGCGTGTTCCTCGTTCAGATAGACGAGGAAGAACGCGACGTAGGACGCGAGCATTCCCGTCGCACCCGTGAGCAGCACGGTCTTGCCCCTGAGCTTTTGCCAATCCAGCCCACGCGCGTAGATGTCCTGCATGTCCTCTTCGAGCACCGGGCTATTTAGAAACGTTCTTCTTTCCATCGCCTTCCCCCCAATAATGGAGCTTCTCCACAGGGAAATCGTCGAGATTGTCCTCGCTCGTATCCTTCAGCGGAATTTCGCACGTCGCGCAGAGCGCATGGTGCGCCCCCTTCGTCTTCAGCTGCATGCAGCGGAAGTCATAGAGACGCCTGGAGTTCCAGACCTCCTCCAGGGTGCTCTCGCAGATGCTGCCGACCAAGGTGTCGCGCGACCAGTCCGTACAGCAGACGACGACGTCGCCGTTGCTGCGCACCGTCATGTGCGTGAACGGATAGCGACAGACCTTGCGCTCCTTGTA
>CAMURM010000078.1 GCA_947097535.1 uncultured Selenomonas sp. | reverse complement strand
CTGTATCTATCGAGGAGACAAACCGGAGGCGTAGCGGTGCTACGTCGAGGATTTGCCGACGATGAGAGGACAGTGCAGATGCGTGAAGATGGGTGACTGAATTTATCAGTGGTTCCCTAAGAAAGTGGAGGACAGGTGACAGAATGCACATTGATGTAAAAGGGCTGACATTTGGCTACGACAAAAAGCGACAAATTCTTCATGAGATTTCTTTTGCTGTACCGAAAGCAGATTTCTTAGGGATACTTGGGCCGAACGGGACAGGAAAGACGACGCTCACTAAATGTATCGCAGGGATTTTGAAACCTCATGCAGGGAATATTTTCTTAGATGGCAGAAATATTCGGGAGTTCTCTATAAAAGATGTTGCAAAGCGTATTGCCTATGTGCCGCAATCAAGTCGCGATGAATTTTCCTTAACCGTTATGGATACGGTAATCATGGGGCGTCTACCCTATGTGCAATTTTCTTATTCCAAGGAGGATCGGGAGCTCGCTAGCATGGCGTTAGAGGAGCTGAATCTTAAAGATATGGCTCATCGTCCACTGCATGCAATGAGCGGAGGGGAGAAGCAGCGCGTTTTTATAGCGCGAGCCTTAGTGCAACAGCCGGAGATCATCATTCTTGATGAACCGACGAGTAGTCTTGATCCGCATAATCAGCTTTTGATTTTGAAGCTGATTGAAAAGATTGCTGTGGAAAAAAAGGTCACCATTTTGATGACAATCCATGATCTCAATCTTGCTTCTCTGTTTTGCAAACAGCTGTTGATTTTAAAAGATGCCGGCATTTTTGCCTATGGAAAGACGAATGATGTATTGACGGAAGCAAACGTGCGAAGCGTGTATCATGTCAATACAAGGAGCTCTTTCATTGAAGGCTATAAGTATATGAATTTGCTGCGGTGAAAATAAGGGTTAAGGAACCACGCTTGGGAGTGTAATCTTTTGTGTAAGAACGTGTAGTTTGCTGTATATAGCGGCCGTTCAAAAGCTGCAACTGGCGCACCGCGCCGCTCTGTGATATACTATATCTCATCGAAAGGGGCGGGGATTTTGGAAGAGCGACAGGGCGGCGCGATGAGGTGCGTCATTTCTTTTTTGCTGTGCATGACATTTGTTTTCTGCACAGCGGGCACGGCAGCGGCGGGGCGCGTGATCGACTTTCAAGGCGCGCGCACGAACGCGCCGAAGGTGCAGCAGAAGCCGACGGAGCAAGCGGCGCAGACGGTGCAGCCGATGCCGGAGCGCCCGTCTTCTGCGGAGATTCGCGTGGGGCTTCTGCTCGGGCAGAGGAGCCTCCTCGTTTCGTCAGATGCGGGATTTTCCCTCGTGGATAACAGGAGCGGCAAGGTGCTGAAAACGATCGCGCCGAATGCCGCCATCAAGATTGAGGGCGGCAAGGCAGGACTCCTTATGGACGGCAAGCCGCTTGCCGGTACAGCTTTTCGCCTCGTGCCGCAAAAGGCGGACGGCATCTTTCAGATCGGCGCGAAGCATTACCGCGGCAGCTTCTTTCTGCGCGTGCAGGACGGCAGCTTCGACGTCATCGAGCACCTCGCGCTCGATGACTATGTGAACGGCGTGCTCGCCGAGGAGATGCCCGCTTCGTGGCATCCCGAGGCGCTGAAGGCGCAGGCGGTGGCGGCGCGCACCTATGCGCTTCGCAGCAGGGAGCGCCACCGTGCCGACGGCTATGATGTCTGCGCGACGACGCACTGCCAGCTCTACGGCGGCGTCGACTCGGAGACAGCGGCGACGCGCGCGGCAGTGGCGGCGACGGCGGGGCAGGTGCTTCTCTACGGCGGCAAGCTCGCTGAGACGGTCTTTCACAGCGATTCGGGCGGCATGACGGAGAGCCGTGAAGCCCTTTGGGGCGACGGTGTGCCGTACCTCGTGCCCGTCAAGGAGCCGGAGCAGAAGACGAGCCCATGGCAGGTGACGCTCGCGGAAGCGAATTTTCTCCGAAAGCTCGCCGCTGCGGGAAAGGATATCGGCACCTTGCAGAAAATCGAGCTTTCGCCGCTCGTCATCGGCAAGGGCGATGCTTACCGCACACCTTCGGGGCGTGTTTCGCACCTGAAGATTCAAGGCTCCAAGCGCACGCTGTCGCTGACGGGCAGCGAGATGCGCTCGATCTTCGGCTTGAAGAGCACGCTCTTCGGCGTGAAGCGTGAGAAGGGGCAGGTCGTGATCGCGGGCTTCGGCAGCGGACACGGCCTCGGACTGTCGCAGCACGGCGCCGAGCGGCTCGCGAGCCGCATGAAGTACGATGCCATTTTGGCGCATTATTACCCGGGAACGAAATTGGAGAGATGGCGATGAGGAGAAACGAAGACCATGCTGCTGGAAGACTTTGATTACGATCTGCCTGAAGAGCTCATCGCGCAGAAGCCCATAGAGCCGCGCAACGCGTCGCGGCTCATGGTGCTCGACCCGGCGGCAGAGAGCATAGAGCACCGCCGTTTTTACGACCTCGGGGAGTTCCTTTCGCCCGGCGACGCGCTGATCTTGAACGATACGCGCGTCCTGCCCGCGCGGCTGCACGGCAGGCGAGAGCCTACGGGCGCGCATATCGAGGTCTTTTTGCTGCGCCGCCTCGACCGGGACTCGTGGGAGACGCTCGTGCGTCCCGGCAAGAAGGCGCGGGTCGGGCAGGTCGTGCGCTTTTCCGACGAGCTCAGCGCCGAAGTCACAGCGCATACAGACTTCGGCGGGCGCATCGTGAAATTCCGCTACGAGGGCATCTTCGAGGAGATCCTCGACCGTCTGGGCGAAACGCCGTTGCCGCCCTATATCCATGAGCGGCTGGAGGACAAGGAGCGCTACCAGACGGTCTACTGCCGCGAGGAAGGCTCGGCGGCGGCGCCGACGGCGGGGCTGCACTTCACGAAGGAGCAGCTCGCCGCGCTCAAAGAGAAGGGCATTCAGATCGGCTTCGTCACGCTCCACGTCGGGCTCGGCACGTTCCGCCCCGTGAATGTGACAAGGATCGAAGAGCACAAGATGCACAGCGAATATTATCAGCTGCCCGAGGAAACGGCGGCGCTGATCCGCCGCACGAAGGCGGCGGGGCGCCGCGTCGTCGCCGTCGGCACGACCTCGATCCGCACGCTGGAATCGGCGGCTGCGGCAGAGGGCATGATAGAGGCGAAGAGCGGCTGGACGGACATCTTCATCTATCCGGGCTATCGCTTCAAGATCGTCGATGCGCTCGTGACGAATTTCCATCTGCCGAAGTCGACGCTGCTCATGCTGATCAGCGCCTTCGCCGGACGCGAGTTCGTGCTGCGCGCCTACGCGGAAGCGGTGCGCGAGAGGTACCGCTTCTTTTCCTTTGGCGATGCGATGTTTTTGACGTGCCGCGCGGCAAGCGGCGCAGAGGAGGGGGCGCTTTGACAGCCATCACCTATGAATTGATAAAGAAGGATGAAAGGACGGGTGCGCGCGCCGGCATCCTGCACACGCCGCACGGCAGCTTCTTGACGCCGATCTTCATGCCCGTGGGCACGCAGGCGTCCGTCAAGGGCGTCTCTCCCGATGAACTCAGGGAGCTCGGCGCGGGCGTGATCCTTTCCAATACGTATCATCTTTTTCTGCGCCCGGGCATGGAGCTCGTGCGCGAGGCGGGTGGCCTGCATCGCTTCATGAACTGGGACGGCGCGATCCTCACGGACAGCGGCGGCTTTCAGGTATTCAGCCTCGGCGAGCTGCGCAAGATCACCGAGGACGGCGTGACCTTCCGCTCGCACATCGACGGCTCGAAGAAGTTCCTGTCGCCCGAAGTGTCGATGGAGGTGCAGATGGCGCTCGGCTCGGATATCGTCATGGCGTTCGATGAGTGCGTGCCGTATCCCGCCGACTACGATTATACGAAGGCTTCGACGGAGCGCACGACGCGCTGGGCCGAGCGCTCGAAGCGGGCGATGACAAGCGAGAGACAGGGGCTTTTCGGCATCGTGCAGGGCGGCATGTATAAAGACTTGCGCGAAAGGAGCGCGGCGGAGCTCGTCGCGCTCGACTTCCCCGGCTATGCCGTCGGCGGCTTGAGCGTCGGCGAGCCGAAGGAGCTCATGTACGAAATGCTCGGGTTCACCGTGCATCTTCTGCCCGAGAACAAGCCGCGCTATTTGATGGGCGTCGGCACGCCCGACTATCTTCTGGAGGGCGTCATGTACGGCATCGACATGTTCGACTGCGTGTTCCCGACGCGCGTGGCGCGAAACGGCATGGCGATGACGCACGAGGGCAGGCTCATCATGAAGAACGCCGCTTACACGCGCGATTTTTCCGTGCTTGAAGAAGGCTGCGGCTGCTACGCCTGCCGCAACGGCTACACGCGCGCCTACATCCGCCACCTCGTGCGCGCCGAGGAGATTTTCGGCCTGCGCCTTTTGACGCTACACAATCTCCATTTCCTGCAGACCTTCATGCGCGAGATGAGAGAGGCCATACTCGCCGATACATTCAGCGAGTTTCGCGCGGCTTTTCTCGCGCGCTACAAGCGATAAGGAAAAGTCCTCAGATAAGGAATTTTTCGCGCGATAAAGGGAAATGGCGGGAAGCGTCGAAAGAAGTACATCGTGAGATTTTTTCTTAGGAACACGGATAAGCTGATGGTAACGGTTTTATCGGTGCTTCCTTGTCAGGGAGGAATATTATGGACGCGAATATGATGAATGCCCTTTATACATACGGACCGCTCGTCTTCATGGTGCTTGTCATCTACTTCCTCATCATCAAGCCGCAACGCAAGGAGCAGAAGCGCCGCAAGGAGATGCTCGACGGACTCAAGCGCGGCAACCGCGTTGTGACGATCGGCGGCATCTACGGCACGCTGACCGAGGTGCACGATACGATGGTGAAGCTGAAGATCGCCGAGCAGGTGGAGATCGAGGTGTCGCGAGCTTCCATCCAGGCGAACGTCACCGATGGAAGTGCAGAAGAGAAGGCATGACGCATGGTGCATGACATCGGCGAGGCGAAGAGGCTGCTGCGTCAGGAAGTGCTGGCGCACCGCCGCAGCCTTTCGGCAGAGGAGAACAAGGCGTTCAGCGAAAGGATCGCCGCGCGACTGCTGACGCTTGATGCGTACCGCGAGGCGCGGACGATCTTCGCCTTCGCCTCGATGGCGGACGAGGTGCAGCTCTACGGCTTCATCGAGAGTGCGCTCGCGGCGGGAAAGTCGATCGCCGTGCCGCTCGTCACGGGCAAAGGCAGCATGGAGGCAGCGCGCGTGCGCACGCTTGCTGATCTCGTGCCGGGTGACTTCGGCATCCTGACCGTGCGAGCCGCCGGGCGGGTGCTGCTTCCGCCCGAGAGCTTTGATCTGGTGCTCGTGCCGGGCGCGGCGTTTTCGCGCGAGGGCGCGCGGCTCGGGCTCGGCGCGGGCTTCTACGACCGCTTTTTGAGCGAAAGGGCGCCCGCGGCGCAGCGCATCGCCGTGGCGTTCTCGTGTCAGATCACGGCGGCGGTTCCTGTGGAACCGCACGACATGATGATGCAGCAGATCGTTACGGAAAAAGAAATCATACGTTGCAGGTGAGAAGCATTGATGAAAATAAACGTGGGCATGGCAAAGATCAACAAGTACGCCATGCAGCATTGCGGCGACAGCTTTGACATCGTCGAGCGCCCCTACGGCGGGCTTTCCGCCGTCATTGCCGACGGACAGGGCAACGGGCTGGCGGCGCATCATACGAGCAGCTGGGTCGTGAACAAGGCGGCATCACTGATTGCCGACGGTGCGCGCGACGGCGCTGTTGCGCGCGCCGTGCACGACTACCTCTACGCCATGAAGGATAAGAAAGTCTCGTGTACATTGACGGTTCTGAGCGCTGATTTGGAGTCGGAAACGCTCGTCATCAGCCGCAATTCCAACTGTCCGACCATCGTCAAGACGGACGAGTATCTGACGGTCTACGACGATGACGTATCGCCGATCGGCGTCAACCGCCACATGAAGCCGCTCGTCTACGAGCTGCCGTTTGCGCCGGGCATGATCGTCGTCTCCTTTACGGACGGCATTGCCCATGCAGGCAAGAAGTACGACGGTGCCGTCATGGACATGAAGAAGATCATCGCCATCATCGAGGACAACCCGCCCGAGGACTGCGATTTCATCGCCAAAAGTATTCTGGAATACGCGCTTTCTTTGGACAAAGAGAAGGCGGGCGACGATATGACGGTCGTCGTCATGGGCATCTCGGAGAGCGCGTCCGATGCGCCGAAGATCGAGCAGCTCTCCGCCTCGTACCCGTTTTAGGAAGCAATGGATTTATCCGTGATTCCGTGAGGAGAAAGATATGAGAATTGCTGTTGTCGGCGTCTGCGCCGCGGGCAAGACGACGCTCGTGCAGGGGCTCAAGGACGCGGGCTTCGACGCGTACAATGTGGCGCAGGAGCACTCGTGCATACGCGCCTTTTGGAACAAGCACAAGCCCGATGTCCTCGTGATGATCGATGCGACGCTTCCTGCCATCAAGAAGCGCCGCCGCGTTTCGTGGACGGAGGAGCGCCTCGTCGTGCAGCACGAGCGCCTAAAGGACGCGAGGGCGCATGCCGACCTCTATATCCAGACCGATGATCTTTCGGCGGCAGAGGTCTTGGATAAGGTCGTTGCCTTTCTGCGCGAAAAGGGTGCTTGAAGCCTCCTGCAAGGGGGTTGTGCGGGCGCAGAATAGAAAATTTATCAGAGGAGATGGAAAGACTTGAGACAGGACGCTTTATTGAAGCTCATCGCCGTCATCGCGGTGATCGTCGGCGTTTTTTTCGCCTTCGTTTCGCCGCTGGCAAATTCCATACGCCAGGGTCTTGACCTGCAGGGCGGCACGCACGTCGTGCTCGAAGCTGTCGATACGCCCGAAGCGCAGGTCAACGACGATGCGATGCAGCGCGTCGTCAAGATCATGGAGAAGC
>CAMURM010000077.1 GCA_947097535.1 uncultured Selenomonas sp. | reverse complement strand
GCGATGATGCGCCACGTCACGTTGCGCACGGCGATGGGGATGCTCTTTTCCGGCTCCTTGCACTCGCCGGCGGCGAGGCCGATGATCTCCGTGCCCTGGAAGTTCACGAGGATGATGACCATCGTCAGGACGATCGCCCACCAGCCGTTCGGCGTGAAGCCGCCGCTCGACAGAAGGATGCGCGTGCCGATGAAGCCCTCGCCGCCGAAGAGTCCCAGACAGATGAGCGCCGCGACGACGCTGAAGGCGATCAGGGCGGAAATCTTCACGAGGGAAAGCCAGAACTCGCTCTCGCCGAATTTATCGACGCGGAAGAGGTTCAGGACGGTCACGACAAGACCGAAGAACACAGCCCACCAGAGCTGGCTGACCTCGGGCACGAAGTTATTCATGATGATGCCAGCGGCAATCATCTCGGACGGCACATACGCCATCCAGTTGAGCCAATAAGCCCAGCCCACGCCACACGCCCACGTCGAGGAAATATTCTCGCGTGCATAGGTGACGAAGGAGCCCGAAACAGGCTTGGCGACCGCCAGCTCCGCTAAAGAGAGCATGACGCAAAGCACGATGGCGCCGCCCAAAAGATACGCAAGGATCGCCGCCGGCCCCGCCTTTTCCAGCACGTAGCCCGTGCCGAGGAAGTAGCCGCTGCCGATGATCCCGCCGAGGGAAATCATCTGCACATGCCTGTTCTTCAACCCTCTGTTCATCTGCGTCCCATTCATGGCCTTGATAACACAACCTTCCGTAGAATAGCTTATAAAACCCCCTAAGAATATCTGCACGATTACAGTGTACGCTCAATATACAACAAAAAGAGGCAAATGCCAATATATTATTTCTAAAATGCCAATAAATTATTTCTAACGCTCTCGGGCGCTGCTATTTCCCCCCTCGTTTCGCAAGGGAATCTGTGTTACTATATGTGGTAGGGAGATATGAAAACGAAAGCGAAGGAACTGCTGAAAATCCTGCAATCCGACGGCTGGCAGGTCGTGCGCATCAATGGCTCGCATCACATTCTGAAACACCCGACAAAACCGGGAATGCCCATCATTCCCATGCACAATAAGGATTTGCGTATCGGCACCTATAAGACGATTTTGAAGCAGGCTGGGTTCGATCAAGAATCTTGACGAGGAGGTACGATTTATGGAAAAATATATTTATCCCGCTGTCTTTCATCCCGATGAAACGGTCGGCGGCTACACCGTCATGTTTCCCGACCTGCTCGGCTGCGTCACCGAGGGCGACACACTGGGCGAGGCTCTTTTCATGGCTGCCGACGCACTGGGGCTTTATCTCTCCACTCTGCTGGAAGACAAGAATCCACTCCCTCCCGCGAGCGATCCTTCGGATATACAAACGCAAGGCAAGGATTTCACGACGCTCATCACATGGGATGAAGCCGCATACTTTCACCGCACGAACAATCACGACGTGAGAAAGACGCTGACGATTCCCGCCTGGCTCGACACACTTGCCAGGGAGCGCCACATCGATTTCTCCCAGCTGTTTCAAAATGCTCTGCGGCAAGAATTACAGTTGGACTCCTGAGAAAGCAAAACGGCATGGAAAATTTTACGACGATAGAAAAAGGCGGCGAGGCCGCGTATGAGATCCAGCGCTCGCGCTTCCTCGCGCAGGCGGTGCACGCGGCGACAGAGGAGGAAGCGCGCGCCTTCGTCGCCGCCTGCAAGAAGAAGTATTACGACGCGCGCCACAATCCGAGCGCCTGGGTACTCGGCGCAGCGGGCGAGAAGCAGAAGTCGAACGACGACGGCGAGCCGGGCGGCACCGCGGGCAATCCGATCCTGGAAGCGATCAAGCAGAAGGGGCTGACCGATGCGGTCGTCGTCGTCACGCGCTACTTCGGCGGCATAAAGCTCGGCGCCGGCGGTCTCATCCGCGCCTACGGGCACGCGGCGCACCTGGCGCTCGAAGCCGCCTCGCTCGTGCGCTGCCTGCATCTTGCGCGGCTCGCCGTGACGCTCGACTACACGCTTCTTTCGCTCGTGGAGAGCTTCGCGCGGCAGGAAGGGCTGCGCGTCGAGGATACGATCTACGAGGAAAAGGTCACGTTTCTGCTGCTCTTAGAAGAAGCGCAGCTCGTCCCCGTCGAGGCGACACTGACCGACCTCACGGCTGGCAGAGCCGCCTTCGAGCAGCGCGGCACGGTATGGAGCAAGGTGCCGCTTGAAAAGGGCGCAAAATAAGCCCACCTTGATGCCGTGCTGCGCTGCCCAACGCGAACACGGGGTTTTCGCTTATGGGCAGCGCAGCACTCCGACTTTTGCAGCTAAGCCGCCTCTTTTTCACACCCTCGGCTCACGCAGGAGCGGTCCGACGATTTGCGGGAACCTCGCGCGCAGGTAGTTGCTGATCGTCTCGCCGATGAAGCGCTTTGCCGCGCTGTCGGGATGGAGGCCGTCGGTCGTATAGATGTCTTCGAGCTGGCCTTCGCCGTCGGAGAGAACCGTCGTGACGTCGACGCAGTAGGGCTGCGACAAGATCCAGCGGTTTAAGAGCGCCTGCTCGTCGCTCCAATCGGCAGGCGGCGTCTGCGCGTACTGCAGCTTGGCGATCTTCGCGGGGTTCAGCGAGGTGACGGTGGCAAAGACGGGCGTGATGCCGTTCGCCGTACACTTGTCGCGGATGCGCGCGAGCACGGCGATGATGTTCGCCGCCTTGCCGCCCACGCGGTAGTTGTTCACACCGCCCATGATGACGAGGATGCGCGGGTGAAAGGGCAGCACGTCGCGCTCGAAGCGCGCTTCCATCGCCTCGACGGTATCGCCCGAGTAGCCGAGGTTCTTGATGGGAAAGGCAGCGTACGATTCCCAATCGTAGAGGACGCGGTCGGGGCCGTTGATGACGGCGCCGCCGCCGTGCGTAATGCTGTCGCCGAGCGCGGCGACGATGACGGGCGACTTGACCTCGAAGGGCACGTTTTCCGACCAGCCGCTCAGAGGCTGGTGCGACGCATCGAGGGCACGCACCTTCCAGTAATAGCTGCCGGGTGTCGTGAAGCCGTGCGGATCGTAGCAGGTGAGATCGGTCGCATAGAGCATGTGCAGGAGCGAAGGCTCTGCCTTGCCGCGCTTCCAGACGGACACCTCGTACTCCACGGCGCCGGGAACGGCGACCCACGAATAGGTGGGATAGAGCGGCACATAGTCCATGCGGTCAAACTCGCTTGTCGGCAAGGGCGAAGTCGGATCCTTTTCGCCGAGCTCGACGGCGGCAGGCGGCGTGAAGGCGGAGCGCACCGCGCCGTCGTAGTCGAGCGCGCGCACGCGCCAATAGTGGTTGGCGTCGAGCCAGCCGCGCCCCGCAAGCGCGATTTCCACGCCGTTGTTGAACACATGCGTGTCACGGTAGACGGTCTTCGCCTTCTCTCCCGTGCCCTCTTCCACGACGAACTCGTAGCGCACGGCGTCGGCGACGGGCTGCCAGGTGAAGCGCAGCTTCTTCGGCAGCTGGCGCGGCGGCTCTTTCGCGGCGCTGTTCATGGACATCGCCTCCCTCGCATTTTCGGCGGCGGCAGTTTCCGCCCCTGTCCTTTCCGTCGGTTCATCCTTCGCCCCCGCGTTCTCTGTCACGGGAGCCTTCGCCTCCTTCTGCGCCGTATCGCGCTCCAGCACGATCGTGCGATCCTGTGTCGAAGCCAATCGCTCCGTCGCACGCGTCTCGCCCAAGGTCGCCGCAGCCTCTCCTCGCGACGCCCCTTGCGGCGAAAGTGCCGCCGCCGCAAGGCACACGACCAGGGCGGCAGCGCTTTTCTTCCAAAAGCTAAGATATTTTTTCTGCAAGTTCAACTCTTCTCCTCCGGATCGAGCGGCATGGGGCGGAACTGCCGCGATTCGTCGTACTGCATGTTCGTGATGATGCGGCCGAGGCGCGTTCCCGAAAGGAGGTTCCACGTCCACTTCATGAGCACCGTGATGTTCGTATGCGCGCCCGCGAGCCGCAGGAGGTGGACGAACATCCAGACGACCCAGGCGATGAAGCCCTTCATCTTCGTGCCGTTCATGTTGACGACGGCTTCCGTCCTGCCGATCGTCGCCATCGCGCCCTGATCCTTATAATGGAAAGTTTCGAGATTCTCGTCGCCCGCGATCAGGCGCTTGATGTTGCGCACGGCGACGACGGCCTGCTGCGTCGCGACGGGCGCGACCGTCGGCAGCGGGCGCTCCGTGCCGTGGCAGAAGGAAGCGCAGTCGCCGATGGCGAAGATGTCGCGCTCGCCCTCGACCTGCAGCTTGTCGTTGACGATGACGCGGCCTGCTCGGTCGGTCGCAAAACCGAGCTTCGATATGATTGGCACCGCCTTGACGCCCGCCGCCCAGATGACCGTGTTCGTCGGTATGACCGTGCCGTCCTTCAACATCAGATTGTTCTTGTCGCAG
This sequence comes from uncultured Selenomonas sp., assembly GCA_947097535.1. Taxonomy (GTDB): domain Bacteria; phylum Bacillota; class Negativicutes; order Selenomonadales; family Selenomonadaceae; genus Selenomonas. The sequence continues at coordinate 2,599 of CAMURM010000077.1, read as the reverse complement.
CCCGCGACCTGCGTGTTAAGCATGACCTCGACGCCTTTCTTTTCGAGGACGCGCACCGTTTCCTGCTGCAGATCGGGCGGCATCATGGGCAGGAGTCCGCCCGTCGCCTCGACGAGCTTCACGCTGACCTCATCGTGCGTAAGGTTATGATACTCGTCCTTCATGATGAGGTTGATGACCTCGGCGAGCGAGCCGGCGAGCTCGACGCCCGTCGGGCCGCCGCCGACGACGACGAAGCAAAGCATGCGGCGGCGCTCCGCCTCGCTCTGCTCGATCTTGTTGGCGCGCTCGAACATGTGGATGACATGATTGCGGATGTGCAGCGCTTCCTGCAAGGTCTTCATCGGGAAGGAATGCTCCTCGACGCTCTCCATGCCAAAGAAGTTCGTCGTCGCGCCGGCTGCGAGAATCGCGTAGTCATAGGGAATCTCGCCGTGGTTCGTGATGATGACCTTGCGCTCTTTGTCAAGGCCGCGCAGGCGCGCCATGAAGAGGTCGACGTTCTTATTATGGCGGAAGAAGGCGCGGATGGGATAGGCGATCTCATCCGTCGAGAGAAGCGAAGTGGCGAGCTGATAGAGAAGCGGCTGGAAAAGATGAAAATTGCGGCGATCGATGATCGTGATATCGAGATCCTTATCCCTGGCGAGGCCTCGGACGGCCTTCACACCGCCAAAGCCGGCACCGACGACGACGACACGCGTTTTCTTGCTCATGGTCTTGCTCCCTTCTGGGTGCGGGGAAATCCCCGACTTTGCCGGGCTGCGAAGCATGCCGCCCTTTCAGCAGCGGCATCATTCACATTCCAACCCTAAAACTTATCCATACATAAATTTCATATATATAAAAGGCGGCACAGAGGGCTCATGCCTCCTGTGCCGCCTTTGCTGTCGCATGTTCCCGCGGCAGGACTTCGAGCCAGTAGCCGTCGGGATCGCTGATGAAGTAAATGCCCATCGCTTCGTTCTCATAGCAGATGCAGCCCATCTCCTCGTGCAGTTTGTGTGCCGCCGCGAAGTCGTCGACGCTGAAAGCGAGATGGAACTCGTTGTCGCCGAGATCGTAGGGCGTCTCGCGCTCCTTGAGCCAGGTGAGCTCAAGCTCGTGCGGCGTCTGACCGCCGTCGCCGAGGTAGATGAGCGTGAAATCGGGCGTCTCCATGCGGCGCACCTCCTTGAGCCCAAGCGCCTTCTCGTAGAAGGCGAGCGAGCGCGCAAGGTCGGCCACGTTGATGTTGTTGTGCAAAAACTTGAATTTCATCGCATCGTTCCCTCATTTCTTTATATCGAAGAACGCGAAATTCCTGCAGTAGTCGATGACGAGGAACTCCTTCTTATCCTTGCCCTCGCCGCCCAGACCTTCGCAGAAGCGCATGCCCCTGCCGAGCATCTGACTGAACTTGCTCAGGGAATGCACCTTGCGGAAGAAGACGAGGTTCACGACCGGCGGCATGTCGAAGCCCGTATCGAGGACATCGACGGAGATGGCGACCGTCGGCTGCGCGTCGGGCTCTGCAAAAGCCTGCACCGCTTCGGCGAGATCGGGCGTGCGCGCGTCGAGCGCGCGGATGAAGTCCGCACCGTACTCGGGATGCAGACGCTGGAAGATGAAGGCGATCGCCTTCGCCTGCAGGCTGTTCTTCGCGAAGATGATCGTCTTGCCGAGCTTGCCGTCCTTCGCCTTCATTCCGTGTACGAGGAGGTTTTCGAGCATCGCCTGAATCTTTTCCTCGCTGAAGAGCCAGTTGTTCACAGCGGGCAGGTCGAAGTCCTTGCTGGCTATTGCACCTGCATCGGAGTATTCCATCTCGGCGATCGTGCGCTGCTCCTCCGTGAGATCGGCATAGTGAAGGCGAGGATCCATGATTTCTTCGGGCGCTTCGTCGCGCAGCGTGAAGTCGACGAGCCAGCCGTCGCGGCGCGCTTCCTCCATGCTGTAAACGAAGGTCGGCTTGCCCGGTTCGAGGCCATAGAAGCGGTAGATTTCCGCCTCGCCGGGTGCCGCAGGCGCGAGCGACGAGAACCCCAGCAAGATGGCGTCGAAATAGCTCAGGAGGACGAGATGATCGTCATAAATGCTCGGGTGCGACTCGTCGATGACGACGAGGTCGAAGTGTGCGGGGTCGTAAAGGCGCGCACCGTCCTCCGTGCGGCTCTCATTCACGGCGTCCATCATGATCGTCGCCGTCGCGAAGACGACGTCTGCCTGTACTTCGTCGCGCACGTCGCCGAGAAGATCGACGAGCTTCACATCGGGCAAGAGCGCGCAGAACTGATCGTACGCCTGGTGCGCGAGCTCTTCGCGGTCGGCGAGATAGAGCACCTTGCCGATCGCCTTCTGCTGGAGCAGCGCCTCGATGGCGCCCGCCGCCATGCGCGTCTTGCCCGTGCCCGGCGGCGTGGAGACGAGCAGGCGGCGCACGCCCTTATGCACGTCCTCGCAGATGTGCCAGACGGCTTCTCTCTGGTAGGGCCGGTTCACGATGTCGCCCGAAAGGTCGGGATGCGCCTCGGGGTCGTAGAGGCGGCGGAAGCCCAGGCGCCGTTCGAGGTCGGCGCGCGAGAAGCAGCCGTAGATATGGCGCAGACTGCCGCTTCGC
>CAMURM010000076.1 GCA_947097535.1 uncultured Selenomonas sp. | reverse complement strand
CGCAGTCGCCCTTCTTCCAGTCGCGAATCCGACCCTCGGGCTGCGCCGTCTCGCCTTCCGTATCGTGCTGCAGAGGCACGACGACGACATCCGTATACGGCTTCATGCCCGCTTCCTTGGCGACGCGCGAGACGGCCTCGGCGAGCGTGCGGAAGATATCCCAGTCCGTGCGCGCCTCCCACAGGGGATCGACGGCAGGCTGGAACGGATGGACAAACGGATGCATGTCCGTCGAGGAGAGGTCGGTCTTCTCGTACCACGTCGCCGTCGGCAGCACGACGTCGGAATAAAGCGCCGAGCCTGCCATGCGGAAATCGAGGTCGATGAGCAGATCGAGCTTGCCCTCGGCCGCGCCGCCGGGCTGACTGATCTCCTGCTCCTCGCGCCAACGGATCTCCGTCGGGCGCGTCGGGCACTTCTCCTCGGCGAAAAGACCGTTCTTTGTGCCGAGCAGATACTTGAGGAAGTATTCGTGCCCCTTCGACGACGAAGTGATGAGGTTCGCGCGCCAGATGAAGAGGTTGCGCGGGAAATTCTCGGGCGCGTCGGGATCTTCCGCCGAGAAGTTCAGCTCGCCCTTCTTGAGGCTTTCGGCGACGAACTTCTTCACGTCCTCGAAGTCCTCATGACCCGCTGCCTTCGCCTCGTCGATGATCTTCTGCCCGCTCTTGTTGAACGTCGGGTAGGATGGCAGCCAGCCGAGTCGCGCCGCGAGCACGTTGTAGTCGCCGGGGTGGCGGTAGCGCGGCTTGCCCGTCGCCGCGACAATCTGCTCCGTGTCGATCTCGTCGCTCCGCCACTGATCGGTGCCGAAGTAGAAGAACGATGTGCTGTTCTGCAGACGCGCCGCCGGCTGCCAGTCCGTCGCCGTCATGACGCGCGCCCAGCCCTCCGCCGGACGCAGCTTCTCCTGCCCGACGTAGTGCGCCCAGCCGCCGCCGTTCCTGCCTTCCGCTCCGATGAAGAGCAGGAGGTTCAAGATCGTGCGGTAGATGATGTCGGCGTTGTACCAGTGGTTGATGCCCGCACCCATGATGACCATGGTTCTGCCGTCCGTCTTGATCGAGTTGTCCGCCATCTCACGCGCCGTATGAATGGCAAGCTCGGGCGAGACGCCCGTGTACTTTTCCTGCCAATGCGGCGTATACGGCACATCATCCTCGTAGGACGAGGCCGCCTCACCGCCGAGGCCGCGGTCGATCGCATAGTTCGCCATCGTCAGGTCGTAGACCGTCGTCACGAGGCGCTCGCCCGCCGCCGTCTTGATCTTCTTTACAGGCACCATGCGCTTTAAGAGCATTTCCTCGCGCTCCGTACCGAAGTACGGCAGAGTGACTTCGACCGCGTCATCCTTGACGTCGAGGACGGAAAGCCGCGCCTTGATTGCCTCGCCCGTGTCGCTGTCCTCTTCTTTGAGATTCCACTTTGCCTGACGATCCCAGCGGTCGCCCATCGTTCCGTTCGGCACGACGAGCCTTTCCGTCATCTCATCCACGACGTAGAACTTGAAGTCGGCGTGCTTCTCGTCGGCGCGTCCCATGTCCTTCGCGTTGAGGAAGCGTCCGGGCAAGAAACTGCCGTCCTCCTTCTCGTCGAGGAGTACGAGGAACGGGAAATCCGTGAAGCGGCGCACATAGTCGACGAAGAAAGGCACTTCCTTGTCGATGTAGTACTCCTTCAGGATGACGTGCCCCATCGCCATGGCGAGCGCTGCGTCGCTGCCCGTGTGCAGGCTGATCCACGTGTCGGCGACCGTCGTCGACTCCGCGTAGTCGGGCGCGACGGAGACGACCTTCGTGCCCTTGTAGCGCACCTCCGTCAAGAAATGCGCGTCGGGCGTGCGCGTCAGCGGCACGTTCGAGCCCCAGGTGATGATGTAGCCCGCATTGTACCAATCGCTCGACTCCGGCACGTCCGTCTGGTCGCCCCAGACCTGCGGGCTTGCCGGCGGCAGATCGGCGTACCAGTCGTAGAAGGAAAGACCCGCGCCGCCCATGAGCTGCATGAAGCGAAGTCCTGCAGCATAACTGAGCATCGACTTCGCGGGAATGACGGAAAAGCCGAAGTTGCGGTCCGGACCGTACTTTTCTACCGTGTAGAGAAGCGACGAGGCGATGAGCTCCGACACCTCGTCCCAATTCGAGCGCACAAAGCCGCCCATGCCGCGCGCCGCCTTGTAGCGCTTCTTCTTCGCGGGATCGTCGGCGATGCTGCGCCACGCCTCAAGTGCCGTCTTATGGCTCTTCTTCGCCTCACGCCAAAGCTCCGCGAGATCGCTCCTGAGGTACGGGTACTTGATGCGCAGCGGGCTGTAGAGATACCACGAGAACGTCGCGCCGCGCGGACAGCCGCGAGGCTCGAAGTCCGGCATGTCGGGCGAAGTCTCAGGATAATCCATCGCCTGATTCTCCCATGCCACGAGGCCGTCCTTCACATAGATGTTCCAGCTGCACGAACCCGTACAGTTCACGCCGTGCGTCGAGCGCACCGTCTTGTCGAACGACCAGCGGTCGCGGTACATGTTCTCCCAGTCGCGCCCGCCCTCATGAATCTGTTGGTGGCCGCTCGCCGTCCGCTCCTTCGGGATAAGATAACGGAACTTCTGGAAAATGCTGCTCACTTCTCCATCTCCCTCCTGAGGAAATCTCGTTTCCTTAAAGAATACGGATATTTTCATCCGCACTTCTCTAAACTTTCTAATCCGATTTATTATAGCAAAATTTTCCCGGATTTGTCTTGTAACAAATATCACAGATGAAAAATTTTCTGTCGAATATGGAATATGCAGTGATAAATATTACTGCAAGTCGCTTTTCTTATGTTATACTAAGATAATATGGTATAATGATTTTCACCAAAGAAAGGAGTTTTTCCATGAAAAAAATCGCCCTTCTCCTCTCGTGCCTCGCCCTCTTCGTTCTCGCGGGCTGCGGCACTGCACCGAGCGCTTCGGACGCGAAGAAAGATTCCGTCGAACTGCAGGTCTCCGCTGCCGCGAGCTTGACCGACGCGATGAATGAGCTGGCGACCGAGTACGCGAAGGAGCATCCTCAGACGAAGCTCGTCTTCAACTTCGGCAGCAGCGGCGCCCTGCAGCAGGCGATTGAGAATGGCGGCAGCGCCGACCTCTTCTTCTCGGCGGCGCAGAAGCAGATGGATGCGCTCGAAAAGGCGGGACTTCTCGCTGACGGCACGCGCAAGAACCTCCTCGAAAACGAAGTCGTGCTCATCGTTCCCAAGGATGGCGGCAAAGCGATCACCTCCTTTGACGCGCTTGCGACGCCCGCAGCTTCGCGCATCGCTCTCGGCGAGCCGAAGGGCGTTCCTGTCGGCCAGTACACAGAGGAAATCCTCACGAAGCTCGGCATCCTCGACCAAGTGAAGGCCAAGGCGGTCTACGGCTCCGACGTGCGTCAGGTTCTCTCGTGGACGGAGACGGGCGACGCGGACTGCGGCGTCGTCTACGCGACGGACGCTGCCGTTTCCGACAAGGTCAAGGTCGCAGCGAAAGCTCCTGCAGGCTCGCACAAGCCCGTCATCTATCCCGCCGCCATCTTGAAGGACACGAAGCACATGGACGAGGCGAAATCCTTCCTCGACTTCGTTTCCTCGGAAAAGGGCATGGCGATTCTTGAAAAGTACGGCTTCAAAGCCGCCGGAAAATAATGGAACTTGAAGTCAAGATCCGCAAGAAGCTGCGCGGCTTCGATCTCGCCGTGGAATTTTCCGTGCGCGACGAGGTGCTCGCGCTGCTCGGCGCCTCGGGCTGCGGCAAGAGCATGACCTTGAAGTGCATCGCGGGCATCGAAAAGCCCGATGAGGGGCGCATCCTGCTCAACGGGCGCACGCTCTTCGACAGCGAAAAGGGCGTCAACCTCGCGCCGCAGAAGCGCCGCGTCGGCTACCTGTTTCAAGACTACGCCCTCTTTCCCAACATGACCGTCGCCGAGAACATCACGTTTTCAGCGCACGGCACGAAAGAAGAAAAGCGCAAGCTCCTCGAAAGGGAGCTTGCGCGCTTTTCGCTTGCGGGACTCGAAAACTCCTACCCCAAGGAGCTTTCGGGCGGGCAGAAACAGCGCACGGCGTTCGCGCGCATCCTCGCCTCCGATGCCGAGCTGCTGCTGCTCGACGAGCCGTTTTCCGCACTCGACAGCTACCTTAAGTGGCAATTGGAGCTGGAACTGCTGCACCTCTTCGACTCCTACGGACGCGCCGCCGTCCTCGTCTCGCACGACCGCGGCGAAGCCTACCGCCTGGCCGACCGCATCGCCGTCCTGAGCGGCGGCACCCTCGAATCGCTCGGCACGAAGCACGCGCTCTTCGAGCAGCCCGGCACGCTCGCGGCGACGCTCCTCACAGGCTGCAAGAATATCTCCCGCGCACGCCGCACGGCAGAGCATGAGCTCTTCGCCGAGGACTGGCAAATCACGCTGCACTCTGCCGCCCCCGTGCCCGAGAATCTCCGCTACGTCGGCATCCGCGCCCACTTCTTTTCCCTGCGCGAAGAAGCGGCGGAAAACACGCCGCGCATGGAAGCCGTGCAGATCATCGAGGATGCCTTTTCCTACCTCGTCATGGCGAAGAAGGCGGATTCGGACGCCGCGCCCGTGCGTTGGGAGATTGAAAAAATCGCTTGGCAAGGGCTGGGGCAGAAAGAATTCTATCTGCATTTTCCCGCCGATCGGCTCATCTTGCTCGAACGATAGGAGGCGCACATGGAATTTTCCCCCTTTTGGATCACCTTGAAGACGGCGACGGTCGCCACCTTCATCTCCTTCTTCCTCGGCATCGCCCTCGCCTACGCCGTCCTCCATCTGAGGCGCTTCCAAGGCATTGCCGACGCCGTCATCACATTGCCCATGGTGCTGCCGCCGACCGTCGTCGGCTTCTTCCTGCTGCTCGTTTTCGGCAGGAAAAGCCCTCTAGGGCAAATGCTCCTCGACTTCGGCATGCCGCTCGTCTTCACATGGAAGGCTACCGTCATCGCCGCCGTCGTCGTCTCGCTGCCCCTCATGTACCGCACGGCGCGCGGCGCCTTCGAGCAGCTTGACAAGAACATCGTCTATGCGGCACGCACGCTCGGCATCTCCGAGTGGCGCATCTTCTGGCGCATCCTCGTGCCGAACGCCAAGCACGGTATCGTTGCGGGACTCGTGCTGACGTTCACGCGTGCGCTCGGCGAGTTCGGCGCGACGATCATGTTCGCAGGCAACGTCCCCGGCACGACGCAGACGATGTCCACAGCGATCTACGCCGCCGTGCAGGCGAACGACTACGACCTCGCCTTCCAATGGGCAGTCGCTCTCGTCCTCTTCTCCCTCGTCTTCGTCGCCGCCATGAACGCCTGGCTCGCGCGAAGCCGCGGCTAAAAAAATACGGACAAGAGAAGCTGTATCTGCATCGAAATCAGACGCAGGTACAGCTAGATTCTCAAAAACCCATCGCTCCCTCACGCAAACAATCCGAGCTGCTCGCTTTCCGTCACATACGATACCTGCTTTGCTTCCTGTACGCGGTCGCCCGGCTCTATATGGCCTACGAGGAGCGGCGAGGCGGGGTCGTGGCGAGCGCGGTTCTTTCTGACGGCGGCGACGCTCGCGTTTGCATAGCAGTAGCGGCAGAAATGGGCGCAGGTATTGTAGGCGCCGATGTCGTTGCCGAGGAGGCACGCGCAGCCCTTTCTCGCCGCCGAAGTCCGCGGAATATGGAAGCGGCAGCCGACGGCTTCTTCCAAGACCGCCTGCGTCATGCAGCCCTGCGTGTCGATGCCGAAGGGCGCGAGATCGTCTCCTTCGAGGCAGGTGCGCACCTTGATGCCGAGCTCGCGCCCGACGTCTGCGAAGACGGCGCCGAGCGCGAGCCTTTCCTCTTGACTTACCTCGCGCACGCCGGTGAAGTTGCGCTTTGTCTTTTCGTAGAGGTCGACGAAGCTCACGACGCAGTTTTCCACCGCGCCCGCGAGGCTCTCAGCCATGCGGCGAAAGGCGCGCTTGTGGAAGTCGAGCGTATACTTTTCCGTGATGAGCACGGGGTCGTAGCGCCAGTGCACGGCACGGCGGCCTGCGATGGCAGCGAGAGCGCGCAGGCTTTCGATCGCCGCCTCGACGGGCGGCACCTGCGGCTCAATGTCGGCGCCGTAGGGTGTGATCGTCACGCCCCAGAACTGGCGAAAGGGCGCGAGCGCCTCTCGATACGGAAGCATGGGCGCGGGATTCTTCGTGCAGAAGACAATGAGATCGACGAGTGCGGGTCGTAGGGGCTGCGCGCCATGACAAAGCCTTCCTGCAGACGACGCGCGAACCACGCGGCATAAAAGGCGGGGATGTCCGTGCGGCTCCCCGTATTCAAGATCATCGCGCTCCCCCCTTGCAGAAAAGGAGCCGAGCGGGATGATCTCCCCGCCCGGCTCCCGTGTCCCGTGCGCTGCGCACGATTTTAGGAAACGCTGATAAAATGAAGCCTCCCAGATGTGTGAAGATGGGTGGCTGAATTTATCAGTGGTTCCTTTATTTAATCTCGTAAATCCAGCCTTCGGGCGCTTCGATATGCCCCATCTGGATGCCCGTCAATGTATCGTAAAGCTTCTTGATGACGGGTCCCATTTCTTTCATGCCGCTGGCGAAGCAGATCTCCTTGCCGTGGTCGTTGATCTTGCCGACGGGCGAGATGACCGCCGCCGTGCCGCAAAGACCGCACTCCTTGAAGTTCGGCACCTCGGAGAAGAGCACTTCGCGCTCGTCGACCTTGAGGCCGAGATAGTGCTCCGCCACATAGGTGATGGAGCGGCGCGTGATTGAGGGCAGGATGCTCGGCGACTTCGGCACGACGAGGTTGCCGTCCGCGTCGACGAAGATGATGTTCGCGCCGCCCGTCTCCTCCACCTTCGTGCGCGTCGCCGCGTCGAGGTAGATGTTCTCGGCAAAGCCCTCGCGGTGCGCCGTCATGATGGCGTGCAGGCTCATCGCGTGGTTGAGCCCCGCCTTGATGTGCCCCGTGCCGTGCGGCGCCGCGC
>CAMURM010000075.1 GCA_947097535.1 uncultured Selenomonas sp. | reverse complement strand
GGGTAGTGTTCACAAGACGTATGGGTTCAAGTCCCATCAACCGCACCATTTGAATCTAAGGCTCGGCAGTTGCCGGGCTTTTTTGTTGCAGAAGGAGGAACGGAGCATGCTGCAGTCGGAGAAGGTCAAGAAGGCGATCGAGGCGGTGGAGGCGTGCTGCGGCAAGTGCGAGTTCTGCTCGCCGGACTGTCCCGTCTTCGTGGCGAAGCGGGCGCTCTCGACGCTTCTCGCCGATCTCGAAGAATATGAGGCAGGGCAGGAAGGCTGAAACTCTTGTCACGCGGCGGAAAATATTATATGATAAGTCTGTGTAGGCGGGAGAGGAGCGAGCCTCCTTTTTCGCATGGGGAAATCGTACCCTCGGAAGGGGTTTGAAATATGTTTGGCATGTCAATGGATATCGGAATCGACTTGGGGACGGCGAATGTGCTCGTCTTTGTCAAGGGCAAGGGCATCGTCCTGCGCGAGCCTTCGGTCGTGGCGATGGATCGCGATACGGGTCGCATCCTGGCGATCGGTGAGGAGGCGCGGCGCATGATCGGGCGCACGCCCGGCAATATCGCGGCGATTCGGCCGCTGCGTGCGGGCGTCATCGCCGACTACGATATGACGGAGCGCATGATCCGCTTCTTCATCGAGAAGGTCACGGGCAAGAGCTTTGTCTTTCGCCCGCGCATCATGATCTGCATCCCGTCGGGCGTGACGACAGTGGAGCAGCGCGCCGTGCAGGAGGCGGCGGAGCAGGCGGGCGCACGCTATTCGCAGCTCATCGAGGAGCCTCTGGCGGCGGCACTCGGCGCAGGTCTCAACATCGAGGAACCGAACGGCTCGATGATCGTCGACATCGGCGGCGGCACGACGGACGTCGCGGTCATCAGTCTCGGCGGCATCGTGAACAGCGCGAGCCTGCGCCTTGCGGGCGATACATTTGACGAGGCGATCATCGCCTACATCAAGCGCGAGTACAATATGATGATCGGCGAGCGCACGGCGGAGGATATCAAGATCAATGTCGGTGCTGCCTTCCTGGGCGCGCGCGACGCTTCGATGGAGGTGCGCGGGCGTGACCTCCTGTCGGGGCTGCCGAAGACGATCACGGTGACATCGAAGAACGCAGCGGAGGCTTTCGAGGCGCCCGTATCGGGCATCGTGCAGTGCGTGAAGAAGGTGCTGGAAGAGACACCGCCGGAGCTTGCAGCGGACATCATGGATCGCGGTATCGTCATGACGGGCGGCGGCGCCCTGCTCTACGGACTCGATGAGCTTTTGCGCAGGGAGACGGGCATCGCCGCTGCCCTGGCGGAGGATCCGCTGTCCTGCGTTGCTTTCGGCACGGGCAAGGCGCTCGAATATCTGGGCATGGCGGCAGAGCGCGTGAAGTTCCTGTCAAAATAAATCCTTTCGACCTCTTATGATTTGAGGGAAATTGCCGATAAACTCTATAGATAATTCTATGCGTAGACATCTGCCATAGGGCGGATGACGATAAGGGGGCTTTTTCATGCTGCGTGGCTTGTACGTCGCGGCATCCGGTATGATCACCGAGATGAACCGCACGGATACGATCGCGAACAACCTGGCGAACGCAGCTTCGTCCGGCTACAAGAGGGACGAGGCGATCAATCAGGAGTTTGCGCCCATGCTGTTGAAGCGCATCAACGACAATCAGGACGACGAGGTGACATCCTTCCGCGGCTTCCGCCTGGAGCAGGGGCCGCCGCGCGTCGGCAATCTGGGGCTCGGCGCCTATACGGCAGAAGTCGCTACCGACCACCTGCAGGGCAGCATGAAGACGACGGGCAACATGCTCGATGTCGCCGTGTCGGGCGAGGGCTACTTCGCTGTGCAGACGCCCGAGGGCGTGCGCTACACGCGCGACGGAAGCTTCTACCGCCAGGCGAACGGCGCGCTTGTGACGGCGCGGGGACAGGCGGTCTTGAACGCCCAGAATCGCCCGATCGTTCTGCCGGACAGCGCGAACATCACGATCGGCGCGAAGGGGGAGATCACGGACGGGCGGAGGCGCATCGACACCTTGCAGTTTGTGCAGTTCGATGATCGCCGTGCCGTCGTCAAGCAGGGAGACAACCTCTACCGTTCGCAGGAGGGTGCGACGCCGCAGGCGGCGACGGGTGAAATCCAGCAGGGCATGCTCGAAAACTCCAACGTCAACATCGCGAGCGAGATGGTCGCACTCATCAATAACTACCGCGTCTATGAGGCGGGTTCGCGCGCACTCGTGACGCAGGACGCGATGACGGATAAGACGGTCAATGAGGTCGGCAGGACGAGCTGATGCGATACCGACTCCTTAGGGATGGAGATATATAGTTTTAGTTCAATGAAGATGGGAGATTTTGCATTATGATGAGAGCACTTTGGTCCGCAGCCTCGGGCATGAAGGCGCAGCAGGACAACATGGACGTCGTTTCGCACAACATCGCGAACGTCAACAGTTTCGGCGCGAAGAAGGTGCGCGCGGAGTTCCAGGATCTCGTTTACCAGAACCTTCGCGCCGCGGGTGCAGAAAGCGGCGCGGGCTCCGAGTATCCGACGGCGCTTGCCATCGGTCTCGGTACGCGCACGGCGGCGACGCAGCGCATCTTCACGCAGGGCAACTTCCAGTCCTCGGGCAATCCGACCGATGTCGCCATCCAGGGCGAGGGCTTCTTCCGCATCCAGCTGCCGGACGGTACGACTGCCTATACGCGCGACGGCTCCTTCAAGCTCGATTCGCAGCGCCGCCTCGTGACGACGGACGGCTATCCGCTCGTAGAAGGCATTACGCTTGATGCGAACGCACCGAGCGATTCGATCACGATCTCGGGCGACGGGCGCGTTTCCTGCACGCCGGTCGGCGGTACAACGACGCAGGTCGGGCAGATCCAGGTCGCGCGCTTCGTCAATCCGGCGGGACTCTTGGCCATCGGCAAGAACCTCTTCCAGACGACGCAGGCTTCGGGCGAAGCGCTCGAAACGGTGCCGGGTGAGCAGGGGGCAGGCACGCTGACGCAGGGTGTCGTCGAGATGTCGAACATCCAGATTGTCGAGGAAATGGTCAATATGATCGTGGCACAGCGCGCTTACGAGGCGAACTCGAAGGCGATCATCACCTCGGATTCCATGCTGGAGATCGCCAATACGCTCAAGCGTTGATGAAGGATAGAGCGGTGATTTCCGTGGCAAGGGCAGCACTCTTTTTCTTGCTCGTCATCGCTTTTTCTTTTCCGGTGGCACCTGCAGCGGCTGCGCGGCAGACGATAATGCCGATCTGGCAGCAGGTGGAGGGCAAGGAGATCGAGCGACTCGCACAGGAGAAGCTCGAAGCACTCTTCCTCGCCGCCGGCGAGACGCGCCGCCGCGATGTGGTGCTGATGACGCCGCCTCGCGACTTTCGTCTGCCGGCGGGAATCGTCACGTTCTCCGTCGAGGCACCGCAGGGGTTGTCCTACAGCCGCGGCACACCGATCAGCGTAGCCGTTTTCGTGGACGGCAAACTGTATCGCCGTCTGAGTTGCTATTACAGGATTCGCGTCTACGATACGGTACTCGTTGCCGCAAAGACCATCCTGCCCGACCAGGTGATCACCGAAGGTGATTTGCGGCTCGAGGAGCGCGAAGTCACGAATGTGAACGATCGCTGTATCGTGGAGAAGCAAGTGGCTGTCGGACACGTCGTCAATCGCTTGCTGAAGGAAGGCGCGCTGATCACCGAGAGCATGCTCAAGCAGCCCGTCGTGGTGGAGCAGGGAGCGACCGTCCTGCTCGTCTCGCACTATCGCGGCATCGAGGTGCGCGTGCCTGCCGTGGCGCTCAGTCCGGGGCGCGTTGGGCAGCAGATTCGCGTGCGCAACGAGGTCTCGGGCAAGGTAATGCTCGCGACGGTTGTCGACGCCGGCACCGTCCGCATCGGCGCATAGTTCCCAGAGTGTTGTTTTGGGGTGAGATTATGAAAAACAGCAAGAAATGGCAGGGCATGCTTCTCGCCGGACTCTTCGGCGGAGCACTCCTTCTGCCGGCTGCTGCTTCTGCAGAGTCCCTGTGGGCGGAGTCGGAAAGCGGTTCGGCGAGGAGTATCTTTGCAGATCGCAAGGCGCAGAACGTCGGGGACACGCTGACGATCAATATCAGTGAGAGGACGACGACGACGCAGACGAAGGCGCGCAAAAACGCGAAGAGCGGCTCGACTTCGCTTTCGGCGGGCGTGGGCATCTTCAACTTCCTGGCGGCGGCTTCGGCAGGCGGCAGCGACTCGTGGAAAGCGGACGGCGCGGCGACGGACACGAGCGGCTTTTCCGGCAATATCACGGTGACGGTCGTCGAGGTGCAACCGAACGGCAACATGGTCGTCGAAGGCACGCAGTCCATCTGGCAGAACAAGGACGAGCATAAGATCACGCTGCGCGGCATCGTGCGCCGCGACGATGTGACGTATGAAAATACGGTGCCGTCGACGAAGGTGGCGGACGCCACCGTGCGCTTCGACGGTAAGGGACCGTTGAACGCGAAGCAGCGCCAGGGCATCCTCACGCAGATTCTCAACATTTTGTTCTAGTGGGGTGCCTCTTTCGGCGGCGTTCGATTTCCCTGGCTTTGGGAGGCAGTTTTATGAAGAAGATTTTTGCGTGCCTTGCCGCGCTCTCGCTCGTGTTTGTGATGGCGGCATCCGTCTCTGCCGAGTCGGCGACGACGCGCATCAAGGACATCGCGAAGGTGCAGGGCGTGCGCTCGAACCAGCTCATGGGCTACGGTCTCGTCGTCGGTCTCAACGGCACGGGCGACTCGGACAAGACGAGCCAGACTTTGCAGTCCGTCGTCAACATGCTGCGCGAGTACGGCGTGTCGATCACCAAGGACAACCTCAAGCCGAAGAACATCGCTGCCGTCATGGTCACGGCGACCCTGCCGCCCTTCGTGCGCGAGGGCGACAACATCGACATCACGGTGTCCTCGATGGGTGACGCGAAGAGCATCGCGGGCGGCACGCTTCTGCAGACGCCGCTGCGCGCGGCGAACGGCACGGTCTATGCCGTCGGTCAGGGATCCGTCGCTACGGGCGGCTTCTCGTCCGGCTCGGGCGGCGGCGGCTCGCAGCAGAAGAACTTCCCGACCGTTGGCACGACACCGGGCGGCGCCATCGTCGAGAAGAGCGTCGAGGGTGATGACATCGGTGCGAACGGCACGATCGCGCTCTCGCTGAACAAGGCGGACTTCACGACGGCGGCGCGCGTCGCACAGGCGATCAATGCGCAGTACGGCGCCATCGCACGCGCCGCGAATCCCGGGCGCATTGACATCTCCGTGCCCGCCTACTATCGGAGCAACATCGTCGCCTTCGTCGCAGGTCTTGAAGATCTTCCCGTGACGCCCGACAACATCGCGAAAGTCGTCGTCAACGAGCGCACGGGCACGATCGTCATGGGCGGCAACATCGCTGTCGACGAGGTCGCCATCACGCAGGGCGGCATCTCCATCAGCATCACGAAGGATCAGAGCATCAACCAGCCACCGCCGTTCAGTCCCGGTACGACGGTCGTGACGGACAATACGAACGTCGACGCGAAGGAGCAGAAGGCAAGTTCCATCGTCCTGCCGGCGACGGCGAACGTCAGCGATGTCGTCGGCGCGCTGAATTCGGTCGGTGCGACGGCGCAGAACATCATTTCCATCCTGCAGGCGATGAAGGCTTCGGGAGCACTCCACGCGGAGCTGGAAATCATTTGACGAGGTGAGAGGATATGCAGATTTTTGATGCCTTGCATGCCGACGCGCTCCATACGCAGGCGCCGACGAACAGCTCCCTGGAGGCGACGAAGGAGCGCGCCGACAGCGCGCAATTCGCCGACAAGCTGAAGGAAGCGCAAAAGGCTCTCGATCCCAAGAAAGGGCAGAAGGCGGCGACGCCTGAGGAAGAAGCAGCGGCGAATAAGAAGCTCATGGAAGCCTGCAAGAGCTTCGAGGCGATGTTTCTCGACCTCATGTACCGTCAGATGCGCCAGACGGTGCCGAAGAGCACGCTCTTCGGGCACGACAATGCGGACGAGATCCTGGAATCCATGCGCGATACTGCCATGGTGGAAAAGATGTCGGAAGCAGGTGGCATCGGTCTCGCCAAGACGCTCTACGAGCAGCTGCAGCGCGAGGCACATTCCAAAAAGGTGGAAGCCTGAATATGAAAGCGAGCCGCACGCGCGGCTCGCTTTTTTGCGGAGACGCATGGATAGAAAATAAGCAAAGTTGTTTATGGCGGACGCGATCTGAAGCGGCAGTTGAAAGATGAAGTGTTTCCCTGAATAAACAGCGTCGCTCAATTCGAAGAAAAAGCGTAAATTTCCTAAATTTTTTCTCATGCGAAGCAGGGAAATCGCCTGCTTTTCCCGAAAGAATATAATATTCAGTAATCCATAGAAGCAACATGTTTTAGCAAGAAGAGGTGGCAGTTATGAAAATCAGCAACAAGGGTTTCGGGGCGTATGACATCCGTGGGATTTATCCGGAGGAAGTCAATGAGGAGCTTGCCTACCGCATCGGGCGTGTTTTCGTCGATCTCTTCGACGCGAAGAAGGTGGCGATCGGTCACGATATTCGCCTTTCGGGGCCTTCGATCCGCGATGCACTCGCGAAGGGGCTGACGGAGGCAGGCGCCGACGTCATGGACATCGGACAGTGCGGCACGGAGATGATCTATTTCACGACGGCGCACTACGGACTCGACGGCGGCATCATGATCACGGCGAGCCACAATCCGAAGGAGTACAACGGCATGAAGTTCGTGCGCAAGGAATCGCGCCCGATTTCGAGCGATACGGGGCTCAAGGATATCGAGAAGGCCGTGATGGAGGGGGATTTCAAGCCGCTTGACCGCCCAAAGGGGAAGATCGAGCAGGTCGATGTACTCGACGAGTACATCAAGCACATCCTGACGTATGTCGATCTCAAGGCTTTGAAGCCGTGCAAGATCGTGGTCAATACGGGCAACGGCGCGGCCGGTCCGATCATCAATGCGTTGGAGAAGCACCTGCCGTTTGAGATGGTCAAGGTGTTCAATGAGCCGGACGGCAATTTCCCGAACGGCGTGCCGAACCCGATCCTGCAGGAGAACC
>CAMURM010000074.1 GCA_947097535.1 uncultured Selenomonas sp. | reverse complement strand
CCTTCTTCGGCGCCGGCATGATGCACGGCTCCGCCTGCGGCACGCTGACCGCCGCCTTGATGATTCTCGGCAAAGCCGGCAAAGAAAAAGAAGCGGCACAAAAACTCATAGAGGATTTCCTCGCCGCCCGCGGCACAACGGACTGCCGATGTCTGCTCGCCGCCGCCGAAGAAAAAGGCATGGCGCGCAAGGAAAATTGCGATGGCCTCGTCTTTGAAATGTGTCAAAAACTCGATGAAATGCTCACTGTCGAGAGCTAGTACAAAAGGAGACTTTCGATGGCGAAGCTGCCAACAGAAACCATCTTGAGAAACGCAGGCACGCTCGACGCGATAAAAGAGCCGCTGCTTCGCTGGTTCTACAGCGAGAAGCGCTCCCTGCCGTGGCGCGAAGAAGCAACGCCGTACCGCGTGTGGGTGTCCGAGATCATGCTGCAGCAGACGCGCGTCGAGGCGGTCAAGCCGTACTTCGAGCGCTTCATCACCGCGCTGCCTGACGTCGGCGCCTTGGCTAGCGCCGACGAAACGACGCTGCTGAAGCTATGGGAAGGCCTCGGCTACTACAGCCGCGCGCGCCATCTGCAGGAGGCCGCGCGCCTCATCTGCCGCGACCACGGCGGCGAACTGCCCGCGCACTTCGATGATCTCCTCGCGCTCCCCGGCATCGGCCGCTACACAGCGGGCGCCATCGCCTCCATCGCCTTCGGTGCCCGTCGCCCCGCTGTCGACGGCAACGTGCTGCGCGTCATCATGCGGCTTCTCGCCTGCCCCGCTGACATCCTGAAGGAAAGTACGAAGCGTGCCGTCGAAGAAGCGCTACTGCCGCGCCTGCCCGAAGCTACGGGCGACTTCAACCAGGCTCTGATGGAGCTCGGCGCCCTCGTCTGTCTGCCGCGCGGCGCGGCGCGCTGTGCCGCCTGTCCGCTGGCGCGCCTCTGCCTCGCCAAAGAAGCCGGCATGCAGGCGGAACTGCCGAAAAAAACGCCGCCCAAAAGGCGACGCACGGAAAAGTTCACGATATTTCTCCTTACGCGAGACGATAAGATCGCCCTCGAAAAGCGCCCTGCACAGGGACTTCTCGCGGGACTCTGGGGATTCCCTGCCATGGCGGGGCACCTGAAGAAGGATGCCGCAAAAAAGGCACTGCAAGCCATCGGCATTACCCCCGCAAAACTTCATGAACTCCCTGCCGCGCAGCACATCTTCTCCCATATCACATGGCAGATGGCAGGCTGGCGCGTCGAAGTCGCCTCGCCTTCCTGCGAAGGTGAGGCGACTTTGCCACAGCTCGCGCCTGCCGCGAGAGAATACGCTATGGCAGCTGCAAAGGCGGCTCCCCTGCTGCTCCGGGAAGAACTCGCCTCTTACCATGCAGAGGAACAAAGGCGACCTCTTCTTTGGGTGACGGCGCAGCAGATTGCCGACACTTACAGCATACCTTCTGCATACCGCAGTTACTTTCCCTATATACCGGCTGTGCCGATGACGCATTCTGACGAAGGGCTCGGCGACAAGAGTACGGCTCCCCCTGCGTTTCAAGGCCACGATTCCACAAATTTCAAAGCGCGCTCGTAGTCGGCGTATGTATCAATATCGCAGGCGCGAATCTTGATGCCCGGCAGGGGCAAATGCGGCTCAAGCTGGTTGTAGACATAACCCGAGGTGTAGACAACGTGTTCCTTCTTCAGGCAGCACGGTCCCGTCCATTCGTAGTCACCTGCCTCACGCGAGAAGGACAGAACCGCGCCTTGCTCATCGACGCGCACGAAAACGGCATCTTCCGACATCTTGTCCGCATAGGC
Organism: uncultured Selenomonas sp.; assembly: GCA_947097535.1. GTDB lineage: Bacteria > Bacillota > Negativicutes > Selenomonadales > Selenomonadaceae > Selenomonas. The sequence goes on along the minus strand of CAMURM010000074.1, from coordinate 5,336 downwards.
GATCCATTCCCCCTGCGCTTCCCAGAGTTTCTTCATATCGTCGGGATGTACAAGAACATCCCCGTCGCACGCCAGCGCATAGGCATTGCCGTCCCGCGCACCCAAATGGTAGCTCGCTCCCGTCTTTGTTTCAAAATAATTATGATTAAACACAAAGATCGCGTCGGGACGATACTGCCTGACCTCGTCTATGACCTTCTGCGCCTCGAAACCGACGACGACGCGGATATCCTCAGCCTCTTGAAAAAGCTCAAGCTGCCAGCGGATCAAGGACTTGCCATGAATGTTGATCAGCGCCTTCGTCGTTCCCAATCCCAGACGCGAGCCGATGCCTGCACAGCTTATAACAACTGATTTAGCTGTCTGCATAATGCCACCTCATTCAATACGAGATAATCTGCCACGGAAATGACGCTGGCGGTCGGCGCGTGCGTGAGCCCCGAGGCGACGGCTACGTCAGCAGCGCGCATCGCCTCCACATCGTTGTTGCCGTCGCCGATGAATACGACACGGCAGCCTTCGGCACGATACCTTTCGACGACATTTTCCTTCTTGAGGATATCCGTAATCTTTACCACCCGGTTGTTCTCGATCATTCCCTCGGAGCAATAGACCTCGCAGCCGATCTCTGCAACGAGCTTCGCGACCCAACACGAAAGATTCCCCGTAGCGATCGCACAATGCGCGCTGTTTTTCTTGATGAAAGCCACGACATCTGTATGAAGCGCTACACCCGCTAAAAGTTCATCAATCTCATCCACCGGCAGCTTGCCCAGGATGAATACGCGGCGGATGAACGATTCGACGAAAGGAATATTCCCCATGACCGTCTGTTTCGTGAGCTTTTCAATCTCCTCCTGCACAGAGAAATGCTCGGCAATGAGAGGAAGGGTTTCTTCCTTCGTGACCGTCCCATCGAGGTCGAAAATGAATTTCGTCATAACTCAAACTCCCATCGCTTGCACAACATTATCCTCCATCCATGGCGCAAATATAGCACATCTGCTATAATGAAAGCAAGCGGCCTTTTTGCCGCGTTTACCTGCAGCAATCTCTATGGTCACGGGTGATTGAAATGAAACGACGTCATACTTCTGCCGAGTGGCAGCAAACGATTTTTTCGTATATCAAAGATTTCCTGCTGAAAAAAGGCTATCCGCCGTCTGTGCGCGAAATCGGGGACGCCGTGGGGCTAAAATCGAGCTCTACGGTTCACGGCTATCTCGCCAAGATGGAAGAGGCAGGGCTGATCAAGCGCGATCCGGCGAAGCCGCGAGCCATCGATATCCTTGAGGAAAAGCCTTGGGAGCGCAATGTTTCCGTTCCCCTCGTCGGCGTGGTGACCGCGGGCATTCCCATCCTGGCGGAAGAGAATATCGAAGAGGTCTTTTCTTTCCCGCAAGGGTTCATCGGCACGCGCGGCAAGGTATTCATCCTGCGCGTCAAGGGGCGCAGCATGATCAAGGCGGGAATCCATGACGGGGATTTCGTCTTCGTCAAGCAGCAGGAAACGGCAGAGAACAACGATATCGTCGTCGCCCTGGTCGAGGATGGCAGCGCTACCGTCAAGCGCTTCTTCAAGGAGAAAGATCGCATACGCCTGCAGCCCGAGAACGACGAGATGGAGCCGTTCTACGAAACGGATGTCCGCATACTCGGAAAGGTGATCGGCACCTATCGACGCTTTTGAATTAAGGAAATGCCATGCAGGAGCTTTTGCCTGCATGGCATTTTTCTATTCGGCAGATAGCCGTTCGATTTCTGTCGCGGCTCCGAGGATGCCGAACATGACCTGCTCGAAGGTCAGACCGCCCTGCAGGTAGACGTTGTACGGCGGTCGCATGGGGCCGTCGGCGCTGAATTCGATGGAGGCGCCCTGCACGAAGGTGCCTGCCGCCATGATGATCGGATCGGCATAGCCGGGCATATCCCACGGTTCGGGCTTTACGAAGGAATCGACAGGAGAATACTGCTGGACGCCGCCGCAGAACGCTATGAGTTTCTCCGGCGAACCGAGCTCTATGGCTTGAATGATGTCTCCCCTGCTCGCGCTTGCCTTGGGATACGTCGTATAGCCGAGCCTCTCGAAGATGCCGGCGGCGAAGAGCGCGCCTTTGATCGCCTGCGATACGACGTGCGGAGCAAGGAACAGACCTTGGAAGAAGAGACGGTTATTGACAAGCGAGGCGCCGAGTTCCGCTCCCATGCCGGGCGCGGTCAGGCGATAGGCGGCAAGCTCTACGAGGTCTTTGCGGCCGACGATATAGCCGCCCGTCGGCGCGAGTCCCCCGCCGGGATTCTTGATCAAAGAGCCCGCCATGATGTCCGCGCCTGCCTGCGTCGGCTCCTGCTCTTCCACAAACTCGCCGTAGCAATTATCAACGAAAGCGATGCAGCCGGGCTTTTTGCGATGAACCTCGGCACAGATTTCCCGGATGTCTTCGATCCGCAGGGTCGGGCGCTGGCTGTAGCCGCGTGAGCGCTGGATCAGAACCATCTTCGTCTTTTCGTCGATGATCTCGGCAATCTTTTCCGCGTCCACTCGCCCTTCCCGCAGAGGCAGCTCCTCGTAGAGGATGCCGTATTCCTTCAAGGAGCCGGGACTGGGTGCCGCGTAGCCGATGACCGTCTGCATTGTGTCGTAAGGCGCGCCCGTCAGCGATACGAGTTTGTCGCCGGGGCGCAGTATGCCGAACAGTACGGTCGCCAGAGCGTGCGTGCCGGAGACGAACTGCGTGCGCACGAGGGCACTTTCCGCGCCGAAGACCTTTGCATAAAGTTCTTCCAGCTTCGCCCTGCCGATATCATCGTAGGCATAGCCCGACGATGTATTGAAGTGTATATCGGAGACTTTGCATTCGCGCATTGCCGCGAGAACTTTCAAGGTATTCTCTTCACTGATGCGCCCGATTTCTCGAAAGGACGCGGACAATTCTTCTAAGACGCTCTCTTTCAAGGCAAGGATTTCTTTGGAAAACGACATACGGGAAAATTCCTCCTATTGTTTCTGCGCCACAGCCTTCTGCCGTACATCTTGCAGGCGTGCGGCGAGATGATGCTCCATCTTCACGGCAAGCTCGGCGAGGTCATGCGAATCGAAGAGATAGTTGATTTCCGGAATGCCGCGAATCCTGCCTTCGCCAAAAAATTCATCGCGAAAGATATTGTAATAGACGGCGAAATTACTCGCTATGGCAAAATCGGAATAGTCCACGATGATATACGAGCCATTCGTGATTTTCAGCGGCTTTTCGGGCGAGATGAAGAGCTCGAAACCCTCCAATTCTGCGGGAAAACTTTTCCCGTACTCCCATTCCATGATCTTCTTCTTGCGCACGATGCTGCTGACATCACCCGGCTCGAAAGCGGTGAGCTCCACGAGCAGCTTTTGCAGATGCTCCGTCAGATGCTTTTCAAAGACCTCGATCGTAGGCGCCATAAATTCAATGCGGCAGAACTGCGTCAGACCGATCTGCACGCTGAGCTTATACTCCTTCGTTTCTTCATGATAATACGCCGTGGCTGCACGATGACGGTCAGGCTTTTCGTAAGAAAACAGTTCATATACATCGTCTTTCACAGACATCGCTTTTCGATAGGCAAAACCTTCCAGCGTCGAAGGAAGCTGCGCCAGATACGCCCATGCAGCAACATCTTCTTCCACTTTTTTGATATTTTCTTCTTTCAACGTATTCTCCTGTATCTTTGGCACATGCAAAAGACAGGAGCACGTTGCAAGCTCCTGTCTTCTGCCTCCGCAGTTATTTCCCTGTCCTGCCGCGCTTCGTCAGGGGAGTCCCTTCCTTGCAGAGCGGGCAGTCCTCGGGCGCATAGGCTTCGACATCCATGTGCAGAAGTGCCGTGCATGGCACTCCGTCGAAGTTCACCTTGCCGTTGCTGCGATCCACGAGCATTGCCACAGCCACGGGAATCCCGCCGAACTCGCGCACGACGTCGATGACTTCTTTGATGGAGCCGCCGGTCGTAACGATGTCCTCGACGATCAGGACGCGCTCCCCTTTTTCCAGCGTAAAGCCGCGGCGAAACGTCATCCTGCCATTCTCACGCTCGGTGAAGATGGCTCTCGTGCCCAGCGCCTTGCCCGTTTCATGCGCCAGAAGGATGCCGCCTGTCACAGGCCCCACGACGGTATCGATGTTTTCGTCCTTGAACTTCTCCGCCATCGCACGGCAAAGAAGCTCTGTATACTCCGGGTGCTGCAGCACATTGAACTTTTCCACATAGTGCGGACTGTGCAGCCCCGATGTCAGCAGGAAGTGCCCGTGCATGATGGCATGTGTCTTCGTCAGCAAGTCCTTGACTTCAGCTTCTGTCATGACTTCACACTCCCCATTTCCTTCAGGATATTCTCCGCCGCATGCTTCGGATTGAGCGCCAGTCGGATGGGTCTGCCGACGACGAGATGCGTGGCACCGCTGCCGAGGGCGATGGCGGGCGTCGTGATGCGGCTCTGGTCGTTGATGGCGGCACCCGCGGGGCGAACGCCCGGCGTGACGATCAGGAAGTCTTCGCCGCATGCCTGTCGGATGGTCTCCGCTTCCATCGGCGAGGAGATGACGCCGTCGAGTCCCGCCTCCTGCACGAGCTTCGCCAGATGAACCGCCTGGTCGTCGAGATCGATGTCCGGCCACATCCTGTTCCAATCCTTCAGGCTGATGCTGCTGAGGATCGTCACGGCGACGAGCTTCGGCCTCTCGATGCCGAGCTTTTCCGCTTCATCTTTGACCGCTTCGAGCGCCTTTTCCATCATGATGAGGCCGCCCGTGGCGTGGACGTTGATCATGTCGACGCCCAGCCGCGTCAAGACGCGCAGCGCACCGGCAACGGTGTTGGGAATATCGTGGAGCTTGAGATCGAGAAACACCTTCTTCTGCTTGCCCTTGAGGTATTCGATCACCTGCGCGCCCATGCTGTAGAACAGCTCCATGCCGACCTTGTAGAAGCCCACGCTGTCCCCGAGCGTTTCAACGAGGCTCTCCACCTCATCCATCGAATGAACATCCAACGCGACAATCAACCGCTCATCTGTCATTTCCTATCCCCCCAAACATTTTCTCGTATTATTGTACTATGAAATCTTAGCCTCGACAAGCCCGCAGGGCGTAGGCGAGGCTAAGATTTCATCTTGCTTCCTAAGTGCCATGAAATCAGGCGAGATCGTCGCCGCCGCCGACGTAGTCCTGCAGCGCCAGCGCGTAGACGAGGCGGCGCTGCTGCATGAAGGACAAGACGCGCAGCACCTCCCATGCCGTATCGAGCGAGGTCAGGCAGACGATGCCGTGTTCCACAGTCGCGCGGCGAATCTTGAAGCCGTC
>CAMURM010000073.1 GCA_947097535.1 uncultured Selenomonas sp. | reverse complement strand
ACGCGGTATTTTATCCTTCGATGAAGGAGACGCCTGAAATCTTCCAGCAGGAGGGCTGGCACTACGAGATCGAGAGCGCTGCCGAGCCGCTTCGCTACAGTGGCGTCGTCTACAACGAGATGAAGGGCGCGCTGTCCTCGCCCGATGACGTGCTTGAGAACAAGATCATGCTCTCCCTTTATCCCGCGACGACGTACGGCTTCGAGTCGGGCGGCGATCCCGATGCGATTCCGACACTGACGTATGAGGATTTCTGTGCCTTTCACAGCCGCTACTATCATCCGTCGAACAGCTACGTCTACCTCTACGGCGCGATGGACATCGAGGAAAAGCTCGCCTATCTCGACCGCGAGTACCTCGCGGCGTTCGATCGCATCGAGCCGCATTCCGAGATCGCCCTGCAGCCGTCCTTTTCGGAGATGACGCGCGAGGAGGGGCTCTACTCCATCAGCGAAGGCGAGAAGGAGTCGGAAAAGACCTTCCTGGCGCTGAGCTGGCTCGTGGGCGAAGCCGACGACGCCGAGGCAATGCTCGCGATCGAAATCTTGCAGCACGCGCTCTGGCAGACGGAAGCCGCGCCGCTGAAGAAGGTGCTGATGGACGCGAAGCTCGGCAAGGACGTCAGTGCTTCCTTCGAGGACGCGCTGCGCCAGCCCTACATGAGCGTCATCGTCACAGGCTCGGAGGCGGAGCGCGCCGACGAGTTCTGCCGCCTGACGGAGGAGGCGATCAAGAGCCTCGTCAAGAGCGGCATCGACAAGACCCTGCTCGAAGCCTCGCTCAACCGCATCGAGTTCAAGGCGCGCGAGGCGGACTTCGGCACCTTCCCCAAGGGGCTCGTCTACAACATCAAGATCATGAACAGCTGGCTTTACGACGCCGACCCTGCGCTCTACCTTTACTACGAGGAACTTTTCAAGAAGATGCGCGAGGGGCTCAAGGGGCGCTACTTCGAAGAGGTGCTGGAAAAGTACTTCCTCAAGAACAGGCACCGCTCGCTCGTCGTTCTCAAGCCGAGCAAGACGCTCGCCTCTGAGCGCGACGCAGCGCTTGCCGAGGAGTTGGAAAAGAAAAAGGCGGCGCTCACGCCCGAGGCGATCGAGCGCATCATCGAGATGAACCGCCGCCTCAAGGAGCGCCAGGAAAGCCCCGAGACGGCAGAAGCGCTGGCGACGATCCCGCTGCTTGAGCTCAAGGACATCCGCAGGGAAGTCGAGAAACTGCCGCTCGAAGAGCGCGAGATCGAGGGCTGCAAGGTGCTCTTCAGCGACCTCTTCACGAACGGCATCGCCTATATCAACCTCTACTTCGACGCGCAGAGCGTACCGCAGGAACATATCCCGCATCTCTTTCTGCTCACCGAGCTTTTGGACGCGGTAGATACGGAAAGCCACATCTACGCCGAGCTTTCCAACCTCGCCAACCTCCATACGGGCGGCATATCGTACGAAAATTCCGCTGCCGTCCGAAACGGCGAGCCGGATTCGTGCATGCCGATGTTCCGCGTGCGTGCGCGCGCCTTCGGGCGTAATCTGCCCGAACTTTTCTCGCTTCTGGCAGAAGTCCTGACCGAGAGCAAGTTCACCGACAAGAATCGCCTTGAGGAACTTTGCGGGCAGTGCCGCGCCATCCTGGAGGCGCGCGTCATGAGCGCCTCGCAGCGCAGCATGGCGGTGCGCATCGCCTCCTATCTGTCGCCGGCAGGCGCGTACAACGAGCAGGCAATGCTGTCCTACTACGGTTTCCTCGCTGACCTCACTGACCACTTCGAAGAGCGCTTCGAAGAGCTCTCCGAGACGCTTGCGAGCCTTCTGCCGCTCGTCTTTACAAAGGGCGGTCTGACCATCGGCGTGACGCTTTCTGAGGCGGAATACGCCTCGTTCGCCGAGGAAGCCGCAGAGTTCTGCCGCCGTCTGCCGCAGGCGAAGGCAGAGCCGCAGGCGTACCATTTCGACGTGCGTGCGAAGAACGAGGGGATTCTGTCGTCGAGCCGCGTGCAGTATGTGGGCAAGGCGGCGAACTTCCTGCGTCTCGGCTTCTCCTATACGGGCAGCATGAGCGTTCTGGAGACGATCCTGCGCTACGACTACTTCTGGACGAAGATCCGCGTGCAGGGCGGCGCCTATGGAGCGTTCACACAGTTCAATCGCATCGGTTTCCTGTTCTTCGGTTCGTACCGCGATCCGAACCTCAGGGAAACGCTCGAAGTATTTGACAAGACGGCGGATTATCTGCGCGGGTTCGACGTGTCCGATCGCGAGATGGTAAAGTTCATCATCGGCACGATCAGCACGGTCGACGCGCCGCTCACGCCGCAGCTCAAGGGACTTGCCGCGCAGGATGGCTTCCTGCGCCATGTGACGGAAGCCGACCGTCAGAAGTCGCGCGATGAGATTCTTGCGACGCGGCAGGCGGACATTCGCGCCCTCGCGAAGGTCGTCGACGCCTGCATGAAGGAAAATATCCTCTGTGTCTTCGGCAGCGAAGAAAAAATTAAGGAAAATGCAGGGCTTTTCGGCGGACTTCTGCACGCTTTGGGCAGCCATACGGATTGACTTTAGCCCCTCGTCATGCAATAATGGAGAGAAGCGCCGCACACGGCGGCGTTTCTCTCCAACATGAAATATCATCAAGGGGGACATCGGAATGAAAGAACCAATCTTTACTGGTGCAGGCGTTGCCATCATCACTCCCTTTACAGAGGACGGGGTGAACTTTGAAGAGTTTGGCCGCATCATTGAAGATCAGATCGCAGGCGGCACGGATGCCATCATCGTCACGGGGACGACGGGCGAAGCTGCGGCGATGAGCGATGCGGAGCATAAGGAAGCCATCAAGTTCGTCGTCGAGACGGTCGGCAGGCGCATCCCCGTCATCGCAGGGACGGGCTCGAACGATACGAATTACGCGATCCAGCTCTCGCAGTATGCGGAAAAAGCGGGCGCGGACGGCCTGCTGCTCGTGACGCCGTACTACAACAAGTGTACGCAGGGCGGTCTCGTCAAGCACTTCTGTAAGATTGCCGACAACGTCAACATACCGAGCATCGTCTACAACGTGCCGTCGCGTACGGGCGTCAACATCCTGCCCGCGACCTACGCGCAGCTCGCCGAGCATCCGCGCATCAACGCGACGAAGGAAGCGAGCGGCAACCTCGCGGCGGTGGCGCGCATACGCAAGGCGTGCGGCGACGCGCTCAACGTCTACTCGGGCAACGACGATGAAATCGTGCCGATCCTCTCCGTCGGCGGTAAGGGCGTCATATCCGTCCTTTCCAACGTCGCACCACAGGCGACACACGACATGTGCCGTCTGTATTTCGAGGGTAAGGTGGAAGAGGCGGCGAAGATCCAGATCGACTACATGGATTTGATCGAGGTGCTGTTCTCCGAAGTCAATCCGATTCCTGTCAAGACGGCGATGCGTCTCATGGGCTACAAGACGGGGCATTTGCGCATGCCGCTTTCCGAGCTGGAGCCGGTGCACTTAGAGCCGCTCAAGGAGGCGCTGCGCCGCCATGGCATCCTGCAGTGAGCTGCGCTGAAGAAGAGGGGTCTACAGAAGTCAAGGAGGAAGATATGATGAAGAAACTTGTCCAACTGCTGCTTTTCGTCTGCCTCACCGTATTCGGTATGCAGGTCGCTTTCGCCAATGCCGACAAGATTACGATACCCGAGGGCGCCGACATCGTCAGCGTCAAGCGCCTCGCGCTCGCAGCGCCGCTCTACACGCCGACGAAGGGTGCGCCGACGAAGGAGGAGCTGCTCGATTCGATGTACGAGGCGAGCTCCGTTGCGAGAAGCTATGTGCTTTCCTACGACATGGTCGCCGCCGACATCCAGAAGAGCGCGGGCATTGACATCAAGGCACTCGACCGCCGTCAGGCAGCGAAGGTCTACAAGGAGAACGTGGCAGCCGACGCCGATGCCTACGTCGTCGTGACAGTCGCGAACAACAGCCGCATCGTCTTCTTCTACGACGTCTACCGGGCGGGAACGAACGAGCTTCTCTACACTTATCAGATCGTAGCGAACAAGAGCCAGGAGGCGAATACGGAAACGTACAAGCTCCTGTCCGAGCAGTTCTACAAGAACTTCGAGCGCTCCGCCAACGAGCAGGCGAAGGACAAGAAATGACGGAATCACTGATAAATTCAGCACCGTCATCTCAGCGCATCTTTTTCGCCCTCTCTGCGTCGACAAATCCTCCGCATAGCACCACTATGCGTCCGGTTTGTCTCCTTGATAGGACAAAAAATCTGCGCCAATCTGACGGACTTCATTTTATCAGTGATTCCTAGCAAAAAGCGTCCCCGCCGACAAGGGGACGCTTTCTTTTTATCTCTGTCGAAATTACAGGAAAGAAAAGAGGTCTTTATGATTGCAAAAAATCGTTTGCTGCGCTATATTTGGCTCGGCGTCGGCCTGATCGCCTTCGTCCTGGGCTCGGCGGGCATCGTCCTGCCGCTTCTGCCGACGGTGCCGTTCTACCTTTTGGCGGCGTTCTGCTTCGCCAAGGGCTCGGAGCGGCTCCATGCGTGGTTTCAGTCGACAAAGCTGTATCAGAAGTACGTTGTCCCGTTCAACGACGGCAGCGGCATGACGTGGCAGGCGAAGCTCAAGACGATGGCGCTCGTGACCGCCGTCATGAGCGTCAGCGGCTATTTCCTTGCCGATAACCGCACGGGACTCATGATGCTCGGCGGCGCCTGGCTCATCCAGTGCGCCGTCATGGTGTTCTTCGTCAAGACGAGGCGCACGCCGCCGCCGTCCACCGATCAATGCGCGAAGTAGAGCGGCTTGATCTTGGCGGATTCGGCGACGGATTCCGTGATGCAGCCCGTTCGCACCATGGCGTCGAGCACGACGATCTGGCGCTTCTTCGCGAGCATGAAGTCGACGTAGGGCGAATAGACAGAAGGCGCATTGGGGATTCCTGCAAGCATTGACGTCTCGGGAAGGTCGAGTTCGTGCGGCTCTCTGCCGAAGTAGCCGACAGAAGCCTCGTGTATGCCGTAGAAGCCTGATCCGAAGTAGATTGTGTTGAGATACAGCTCCAGAATCTCATCCTTGGAGTAGTGCATCTCAAGATCGAGCGAAAGCAACGCTTCTTCCAGCTTGCGGTCGAGGGACTGCTCGTCGGACAGGAAGAGGTTTTTGGCGAGTTGCTGTGTGATCGTGCTCGCGCCCTCCTCGATGCGCCCGTACTGCAGATTGACGAGCGTCGCGCGTGCGATCGCCTCGGGATCGAAGCCGTGATGCGAGTAGAAGCGGCTGTCTTCGACGGCGACGACGGCGTCGAGGAGCGAGTCGGGGATCTCGTCGATCGTCACATAATGCTCGCGCTGGCGCACGCGCTCGGCGACGGCGTCGCGCAGAAAGATGAGGCGGCGAGCTTCCTGAATCTTCGGCAAGGAGTCGAAGAACGCGGGACGAAAGATCGCCGCACTGCCCGTGACGAGAAAGGCGAGACAGAAAACGGTGAGGAGAAAGAGGGAAAAGCGCAAGAGCCGCTTGATTTTCTTCATGATGGCGGAAGCGTCCTCCTTTGGTGAGATTTTTAGAGGGCAGGAACGGAATCGTCGTAAAGCTCATGCGGTGCGATGTCCTGACCGTCCGCCCATGCGACGGTATGACCGACGACATGTACGGTATGAAATACCGCTGCGTCGCGCAGCTTGCCGTACCAATCGCCGTGCATGTAGGGCGCGACATCAAAAATCTTCGTCTCGCCCGTTTCAAAATTCAGAAGCAGTTTGTAATCGGGCAGCGGTTTTACTGCCGTAACTTTGGGCTGTAACATGAGGGTATCTCCGTTTCTGATGTTATTATCCTTATTATAATTTATACCGACCCTTTTTGGAATACATTTTGCAAAAACAAAGTCATGCCTTCCTGCATGAGAAATCAGCGAAAAACTTATTGCATAATTATGCAATAAAATGTATAATTATAAACATCGTTCGACAAAGGAATTCGGGAAGGGGCGGTCGAGCACATGAGAGTGAGCATTATCGGAGCTACGGGCTACGCGGGGGCGGAGCTTTTGCGGCTCCTTTACGAGCATCCGCAGGCGGACGTCGTGCATATCACGTCGGAGAGCCATACGGGGGAGAAGATTTCGAGCATCTATCCGCATCTTCGCGGCATTTATGATGAAGAGCTTGAGAGCATGAAGGACATCGTGCGCATCGGCAGGGACAGCGACTTCGTTTTCATCGGCCTGCCGCACGGTCATGCGATGGCGGCGGGCAAGGCGCTCGAAGGCGAGAAGACGCGCATCATCGACCTCGGCGCGGACTATCGCTTCCGCGACACATCGGTCTATGAAGCGTGGTACAAAGTCAAGCATACGCACAAGGACGCCGAGCGTGTCTACGGCTTGGCGGAACTCAATCGCGAGGCGATTCGCGGCGCGAAGATCATTGGCAATGCGGGCTGCTACACGACGGCGAGCATTCTCGCGCTCGCGCCGCTCGCCAAGAGCCGACTCGTCGACATGACGAGCATCGTCGTCGACGCGAAGTCCGGCGTATCGGGCGCGGGGCGCTCGGCGAAACAGGCGAATCTTCTGCCCGAGCTTTACGACAGCTTCAAGGCGTACGGTGTTGCCACGCATCGCCATACGCCCGAGATCGAGCAGGCGATGGCAGACCTTTCGGGCGAAGCGTGCATCCTGTCCTTCACGCCGCACCTCGTACCTATGTCGCGCGGCATCCTCGCGACATGCTACGCGCGGCTGAAAGAAGGCATTGAGCCGGAGATGGTCGACGCAGCATACGAAACGATGTACGGTGAGGAATACTTCGTGCGGCTTCTCGGACGCGGCGGCTATCCGGCGACGAAGGCGGTGCGCGGCTCGAACTTCTGCGACATCGGCTGGCACATCGACGAGCGGACGCATCGCGTCGTCGTCCTCTCTGCCATCGACAATCTCGTCAAGGGGGCGGCGGGACAGGCCGTGCAGAACTTCAACATCGCCTGCGGCTTCGATGAGAAGCTCGGGCTTGATCATATCGCAGTTTATCCGTAAGCAGGAGGTAATCGAAGATGTTTTCCGATACAGCAGTAAAAGCAGGCGTGACATTTCCCAAAGGCTTCAAGGCGGCGGGCGTCAAGGCAGGCATTAAGAAGAGCGGCAACCTCGATGTCGCCGTGAT
>CAMURM010000072.1 GCA_947097535.1 uncultured Selenomonas sp. | reverse complement strand
GCAGGTTGAAGTGCTGGAAGATCATGCCGATGCCCTTGCGCTCCTCGCGAAGCTCCGCTTCACTGAGCGCCGTCAGCTCTTTGCCGTCGACGATGACCTTGCCCTCGGTCGGCCTTTCCAGCATGTTGATACAGCGGATCAGCGTCGACTTGCCCGCGCCCGAAAGGCCGATGATGCCGTAGATCTCGCCGCGCTCGATTTCGAGATCGACGCCTTTGAGCGCCGTGACCTCACCCGCCGCGCTCTCGTAGCTCTTCTTTATGCCGGAAAGCGTTATCATACTCATGGAATCACGTCCTTGTGCCTGCCCGTCGAAAATGCAGTGGGCAGGAAAGTTTCATACCAAACTTATATGATTTGCATGTTATCATAGAGTGCGCGGCTTGTCAAGCACATTCCCGTCGTTTTTCGACGACGGGAGCCGCATTTGCCGCACATGTTCTATTGTACGCGATTTAAGCGCTTTTGTATAGTCGAAAGAAGATGGCGTCATGCGCACACTTAGAGGAAATTCACTTGCCTTGAGAATCATGCGCCCGTATAATTAAATAGGAGTTCAAAGGCGCGGCGGCTGGACGCGGCGCCGAAGGGGAGAAGGAAGAATGGACATCAAGGATATGCGCGCCTTTTACGCGATCGTGGAGGAGGGCAACATCAGCCATGCCGCGGGCAGGCTCGATGTGGCGCAGCCGGCGCTCTCGCGGCAGATGAAGCGGCTTGAAGGCACGCTCGGCGTCAAGCTCTTCGAGCGCGGCAGCCGCCGCATCCGTCTGACGGAGGCGGGGCGCGTGCTCAAGGAGCGCGTCGAGCAGATCTTAGGGCTCGTCGACGGCACGGTGCGCGAGATTCAGGACGTGGGCGAGGGCTCGGCGGGCGAGGTGCGCATCGGCACGATCACAAGCTCGGGCGCGAACCTCGTGCCGGGGCTCTTGGCGGCTTTCCACAAGACGCATCCGCGCGTGACATTCCAGATCTTCGAGGCGGAGGGCGCGCGCGTCCTCGACATGCTCGACAACCGCATGATCGAGATCGCCGTCACGCGCACGGAGGTCGAGCGCGAGAGCTACGAGTCGATCGTACTCGCGAATGAGCCTCTCGCCGCGATGATGAACCGCGCGGACGCCTGCGGCGAAGCGGACGACCGCGTGCACCTCGCCGAGCTCAAAGAGCAGCCGATCATCATCCCCTTGCGCTGGCAGGGCACCTTCCTCGCCGCCTGCCGTAAGGCGGGCTTCGAGCCGCGCATCCTGTGCCTCAGCGACAGCATCGTGCAGGATGTACTGACGGCGAAGGCGGGGCTCGGCGCGGCGATCCTGCCGCAGTCGGCGAAGAGCCTCTTGACGGACGAGGCGATGGTCTGCAAGCGGATCGTCGAGCCGGAGATCCTCACGCATACGGTGATCGCGTGGAAGCGCGACCGTCCGCTTTCGGCGGCGGCCGCGAGCTTTCTGGCGCTCCTTCGCGAGAAACTCGGCTGAGAAGAAAGAGCGCGCTGCCAAAGGCGGCGCATACAGGAGAAGAAACAGGAGGACACAGCATGACGAAAGCAGCAAACAAGACGGAAGCAACGGGCGCGGCAAACGCGGCGGAGGCGCCGAAGAGGATCATGATCGTCGAGGATGAGAGGCGCATCGCGCGCTTTTTGCAGATGGAGCTTGAGCACGAGGGCTTCGAGACGGAGTCGGAGGAGAACGGCCGCCGCGCCTACGAGCGCATCGTGCAGGAGCAGTACGACCTCGTGCTCCTCGACATCATGCTGCCCGATATGGACGGGCTTGAGGTCTGCCGCCGCGTGCGCGAGATCAGCGACGTGCCGATCATCATGCTGACGGCGAAGGACGATGTGGAGGACAAGGTCAGCGGCCTCGACATCGGCGCCAATGACTACATCACGAAGCCGTTTGCCATCCAGGAGCTTCTCGCGCGCGTGCGGGCGGCGATCCGCATCCACAAGGCGAACGAGGACGGCGGGCGCGACGAGCGCGTGCTTGCGGTCAAGGAGCTCGTGCTCTACCCGGGCCGCTACGAGGTGCGCGTGAAGGGCGAGCTCGTGGAACTGACGAAGAAGGAGTATTCGCTCCTCGAATACATGCTGCGCAACAAGCCGAATGTCCTGACGCGCGACCAGATCCTGCAGGAAGTCTGGGGCTACGATTATGTAGGCGACACGAACGTGGTCGACGTCTACATCCGCTACCTGCGCGCGAAGATCGACGAGCGTTTCGACGACAAGTACATCTACACGGTGCGGGGCGTCGGCTATGCAGTCAAGGGCTAGGCGGCTCTGGCGTGCCATTTTGCGCCTGCGCGCCTCGCGCCACATGCACATATCGACGTGGCTGACGCTCGTCTACGCGGCGGTTCTCGTCTTTGTTCTCGTCTTCACGAGCATCGTTACATCGATCGGCATCTACTTTTCCCTCTATCATCAGGCGGAGATCGAGCTCATCCGCTCGCAGGAGCACGTCCTGGCATCGATCGAGCACGGCACGGAGGTGTTCAACGAGGCGGCGCCCGACATGCGCCGCCGCTATCCTCTCGCCTTCGCCATCTATGAGGACGATCTCCTGATGCCCGGCGTCGTGCTGCGCGTGACGGAGGGGGAGGACGGGCCCGTCGTCTACGAATCGGACACGCACTACCCGTCGATCAGCCTCGTCGAGGCGCATATCGACAAGCATCCGCCGCTCTGGGCGAACGCGGCGATGTTCGTTTCGACGATCGGCAACACGCACATCTATTACCACAAGATCATCATCAATCAGAGCGGGCACACCTATGTGCTGCATTTTTTCCGCACGATCACGGCGGAGCGCCACTTCCTCACGACGTTGCAGAAGGTGCTGACGGTCACGAACCTCGCGGGCATCGTCCTCGCGCTCGCCGCCGGCTACTTCATCAGCTGCCGCATCCTGCGCCCCATACGCACGATGACGCAGGCGGCGCGCGAGCTTGAGGTCACCGACCTCGGGCGGCGCATCGCCGTGCCGCCCGTCAAGGACGAGCTCGCCGAGCTTGCCGAGACGTTCAACCACATGCTCGACCGCATCCAGGCGGGCTTCGAGCAGCAGCGGCGCTTCGTGTCGGACGCTTCGCACGAGCTTAGGACGCCCGTGACGGTCATTCGCGGCTACTCGGACATGCTGGGACGCTGGGGCGCGAGCGATCCCGAGACACTCTCGGAGGGGCTCGTCGCCATCCGCTCGGAGGCGGAGGACATGCAGGAGCTCATCGAGAAGCTGCTCTTCCTCGCGCGCGCCGACCAGAAGCGCCTCGCCATGCACAAGGAGCCCCTCGCACTCGCGCCTCTGGTCGAGGACGTCACAAAGAAGATGGCGCTCATTGCGACGAAGCACGAGGTCGAGCTCCTCGCGAACGAGCCGGGCACGGTCTACGCCGATCCCGTGCTCATGAAGCACATGATGCGCATAATACTCGAAAACAGCATGAAGTACACGCCCAAGGGCGGCCGCATCACGGTGGAGCTGCGCCGCGGCGCCGGCGAAATGCTCCTGAGCCTCGCCGACAACGGCATCGGCATCGCGAAGGAGCATCAGGACAAGGTCTTCGAGCGCTTCTACCGCATCGATTCGGCGCGCACGCGCGGCAAGGACGCGCCCGGCGGCACGGGGCTCGGGCTGTCGATCGCGCGCTGGATCGCCGAGCAGCACGGTATCGGCATCGAGCTCATCAGCGACCTCGGCAAGGGCACGAAGTTCATCCTCCATGTGCCGTGCATGGAGTGATCTGCCTCCGTGGCAGGAAGCTGCCATCGCTTCACTCGTCGCATTCGGACGCTTGGGTTTGAAGGTTCATCAAAATCGTGCAGGGAGGCTGGAAACTTGCAGCAAAAGGGAAAGCTCATCATCCTGGAAGCGGGCGACGGCTCGGGCAAGGCGACGCAGACGCGCCTGATCGCCGCGCGCCTGCGCGCTGAAGGCCGTACGGTGCGCGAGGTCGAGTTCCCCGACTACGGCTCGCCGTCGTCGGCGCTCGTGCGCATGTACCTCGGCGGCGACTTCGGCGCGCATGCAGCCGATGTCAATGCCTACGCCGCCTCCTCCTTCTTCGCCGTCGACCGCTACGCCTCGTTTCAGACGAAGTGGCGCGTCGACTACGAGGCGGGCGCCGTCATCCTCGCCGACCGCTACACGACGGCGAACATGGTGCATCAGGCGGTGAAGATCGAGGACGATGCCGAGCGCGAGACTTTTCTCGCGTGGCTTGAGGATTTCGAGTACGAGAAGCTCGGCCTGCCGCGCCCCGACCTCGTCCTCTTCCTCGACATGGCTCCCGCCGTGAGCCGGCGCCTCATCGCCGCGCGCGCGGCGGCAGAAGGCACGCAGGAGGACATTCACGAGCGCGACGCGGACTATCTCGCGCGTTGCCACGAAGCCTCTTGCGCTCTCGCCGCACGCTGCGGCTGGCAGCGTATCCGCTGCAGCGAGGCGGGCGAGCCGCTCGCACGCGAGGCGGTGCACGAGCAGGTCTTCGACGCGGTGAAGAAAATAATTATATAGAGTTTAACAACTAAGGGCTGTGCATATTTTTGCACAGCCCCTTTGTGGAAGGGAAAGATATGCTCAAAGAAGTTCTTGTAGTGGAAGGAAAGATGGACGTCGTCGCCGTCAAAAAGGCGCTCGACGCCGACTGCATCGTGACGGGGGGCTTCTCGCTGGGGAAGCGCGCGCTCGCCGATATCGAAGCGGCGTACAAAAAGCGCGGCATCATCATCCTGACCGATCCCGACTCGGCGGGCGAGCGCATTCGCCGCTTCCTCGCCGAGCGCTTCCCCGAGGCGGAGCACGCCTTCATCCCGAAGGAAGAGGCGACGGCGAACGACGACATCGGCGTCGAGCAGGCAGCGCCCGAAGCGATCCGCCGCGCCCTCGCCAAGGTGCGCACGTGTACGATCGAGCCGCGCGAAGAGTTCACGAGCAGCGACCTCCTGCTCGCGGGACTTGCGGGCGGCGAAGCGGCAAGCGCGCGCCGAGCTCGCGTAGGCGCCATGCTCGGCGTCGGCTATGCGAACGCGCGCACGTTCTGCAAGCGTCTGAACAGCTACGGCGTGACGCGCGAGGAGTTCGACGCCGCGCTCGCGGCGCTCGATGATGCGCCGACGGACGCGGCAGCAGCAACGGCAGCGCAGGGGGCGGCTTCCGAGCCGGACGCCCTTGCCGCGCAGCAGGCAGGAGGTGCGCTATGATCGCCCCCGAGATTGCCAGCCCCGCCGTCACGCGCCACATCCTCAAGAGCTTCG
The DNA here is from genome assembly GCA_947097535.1 of uncultured Selenomonas sp. Taxonomy (GTDB): domain Bacteria; phylum Bacillota; class Negativicutes; order Selenomonadales; family Selenomonadaceae; genus Selenomonas. The sequence goes on along the minus strand of CAMURM010000072.1, from coordinate 1,904 downwards.
GCCTGCGCGCCTCGAAGCGCCTCGGGCAGAACTTCCTCGTCGATGCCGCCGTCGTCCGCGACATCGTGGCGGCAGCCGAGGTCGAGGCGGGCGACAGCGTCCTCGAGATCGGCCCCGGCATCGGCACGCTGACGCAGGGACTCGCGGAAGCGGGCGCGCGCGTCACCGCCGTCGAGCTCGACAAGAAGCTGCCCGCCGTCCTCGCCGAGACGCTCGCGCCCTACGACAACGTGCGCATCGTGCCCGGCGACATCCTCAAGACCGACATCCGCACCCTCATGAACGGCGCGCCCTTCAAGGTCGTGGCAAACCTGCCGTACTACATCACGACGCCGATCCTCCTGGCGCTCCTGGAGCAGCAGCTTCCCATCACGCACATCGTCACCATGGTGCAGAAGGAAGTCGCCGAGCGCATGATCGCCGCGCCCGGCTCGAAGATCTACGGCGCTCTCTCCGTCGCCGTGCAGTACCATACGGAGCCGCGCATCGTGCGCGAGGTCGCGCCGCGCTCCTTCATTCCTGCGCCCGAGGTCGCCTCCTCCGTCATCGCGTGCAAAAAGCGCGGGAAACCGCCGGTAGAGGTAACCGATGAGCGCATGTTCTTCCGCGTCGCGCGCGCCTCCTTCGGGCAGCGGCGCAAGACGCTCGCGAACGCCCTGCTCGGCACGGGCGCGTCCAAAGACGCGGTGCGCCGCGCGCTCGAAGAAGCCGCGATCGACGAGAAGAGGCGCGGCGAGACGCTGAGCCTCGCCGAGTTCGCGCGCCTTGCCAACGCCTTTTCCGCCATGCAAGGGGCGGCTGCACAGGAGGGACAAGCATGATCTACGACAGCCACATGCACACGGAAGTCTCCGCCGACTCCGAAATGAAGGCGGCGGCGGCGCTCGAAAGAGTCGCGAAGCTCGGCATTGGCGCCGTCTTCACCGAGCACGAGGACATGGACTTTCCGGGCGAGAAGGACTTCACCTTTTCACCAAAGGCTTATTGGAAGAAATACGAAGCCCTGCGCGGCGAAAGCCTGCGCCTCGGCGTCGAGCTCGGCATGCAGGAAGGTCTCGCCGAGAAAAACCGTGCCTTCGTCGAGGAAGTCCCCTTCGACCAGGTCATCGGCTCCATTCACACGCTTCTCGGGCACGACCTCTACTATGCCGACGTCTACAGGGGGCGCGAAAAGGACGAAGTCTACCGCCTCTACCTCGAAACGATGGCGCGCTGCGTGCGCTCGCACGGCGATATCATCGACATCCTCGCGCACATCGACTACATCGCGCGCTACGCCGCCTACAGCGACGCGGAGCTCACCTGCACCGCCTACGGCGATTACATCGACGAAGTGCTCGCGGCGCTCGTCGAAACCGACACCGTGCTTGAGCTCAACACGCGCCGCTTCGACGCGCCGCAGGGCAAGGCGTCGCTCGTGCCGATCTTCCGGCGCTACCGCGAGCTCGGCGGTCGCTGCGTCACGCTCGGCTCCGACGCACACAACACGGCTGCCATCGGCTTCGCCTTCCGCGAAGCGCGCGAGATGGCGGCGAGCCTCGATCTTTCCGTCGTGACTTTTTTCGAGCGGAAGAAGGAATATTGCTGAGGTAAGGCGAAGATTACAAACGACGCATGTGGCGGATGAAGCAGAACTTCTGGGCAAAAAGGTGGAGGAAGCGTGAATGAAAATTTGTTTCAGAAAATGCTTGACAACGGGCTTTTGCTGTGGTATTCTTTATTCATCAGCTAACCAATAATAATTATTCGATAGGAGTGATTGATTATGTCGTTAATCAACAAGGAAATCGGAGATTTTGCCGTACAGGCTTATCAGAACGAGGCGTTCCGCACGGTGACGAAGGCGGACGTGCTCGGCAAGTGGAGCGTCTTCTTCTTCTATCCGGCAGACTTCACGTTCGTTT
>CAMURM010000071.1 GCA_947097535.1 uncultured Selenomonas sp. | reverse complement strand
TCCGCCACCATCACGCGTTGGACGATGCCAGAACCTGCGCCGCCATCCCGCTTTTCGCCGGTATGGAAACAGGTGTCGACGATATCGAGGCGCTCGCACAGAAAATCGGCGTGCGGATCAGTCCCTTCGGCATGTGAGTGTGACGCATGATGTCCGCAAAGCGCCGGCATGGCGTTTACAGAGATGCCTAGACCACCGAATTGGCATGCCGCGCGAGGAAAGAATTTGACATTTCCCGTGCCGTATGGTATCATTTTACGGTAAATGCACGCGCGGCTTTGGCGCGGCGTTTTCAACCGCTCGGCGGGGTTTTGAAACGGCTCTGATGAAAGCATCGGGTCGTACCGTAGTCGGCGAGTAACACGCAGGGAGGTGTTTTCATGTACGCTATTATCAAGACCGGAGGCAAGCAATACCGCGTTGCCGAGGGCGATGTCATCCGCATCGAGAAGCTCAGCGCCGCAGAGGGCGAGGGCGTCGTATTCGATGAGGTTCTGACGGTCGTTGACGGCGATACCGTCAAGGTAGGCCGTCCGCTTGTCGAGGGCGCGAAGGTGACGGGCAAGGTGCAGGCGCAGGGCAAGGACAAGAAGATTCTCGTCTTCAAGTACAAGGCGAAGTCGAACTATCGTCGTCGTCAGGGTCATCGCCAGCCTTTCACGAAGGTCGTTATCGAAAAGATTGAAGCTTGATGATCGAGATCGAGATCGAGCGTCAGAACGGGAAAATATCGGGCTGCCGGGTCAGGGGACACAACGGCGAATACGGTGCCGACATCGTCTGCGCGGGGGTTTCCACGCTGGTGCAGACAGCCCTCCTCGGCATAGGAAAGCATCTGCATCGCGAGGTAAGCTATCGTGTAGCGAGCGGTGACTTTTTCATGAAGCTCAAGGAAGCGCCCGATGATTTCACCGAAGCCGTGTTGGAGACAATGCGGCTGGGGTTGGAGGAGATCCGAAAGATCGAGCCCGACGCCGTGAAGATTGCATACAGAGAGAGGTGAGATCTATGTTCCAGTTTGATTTGCAGCTCTTCGCGCATAAGAAGGGCGTGAGCAGCACGCGCAACGGCCGCGACAGCGAGTCCAAGCGCCTCGGCGTCAAGGAGCATGCGGGCACGCTCGTGACGGCAGGCAGCATCCTCGTGCGCCAGCGCGGCACGCATTTCCATCCGGGTCACAACGTGGGCATCGGCAAGGACGATACGCTCTTCGCCAAGGTGGCAGGCAAGGTCGCTTTCGAGCGCAAGGGTCGCTACAACCGCCAGGTCAGCGTTTATCCGATGGCTTAATATGTTGCAAGAAAGAGTACCTGCGCCTTTTGCGACGCAGGTATCTTTTTCTATATGAGGTTTGTTTGCGGGCGCTTGACGCCCGTGCTTGATCGCCGTAATTTTTCTGCGGTGACGAGGCATGTGCATCAAGGGCGGAAATGGTATAGGTGCATTTTGAAGGGAGGCAGCCATGCAGTTTATTGACCGGGCGAAGATCAGCGTGAAGGCGGGGGACGGCGGCAAGGGAAAGTCGGCGTTTCGCCGCGAGAAGTTCATCCCCAAGGGCGGCCCTTCGGGAGGCGACGGCGGACGGGGCGCGGACATCGTCTTCGTCGTCGACCCGAATATGAACACCTTGCTCGACTTTCGCTACCATCGAAAGTTCAAAGGCAAGGACGGCGGCAACGGGGACATCAAGAACATGACAGGCGCGAACGCCGAGCCTTGCTTTATCAAGGTGCCGCCGGGGACGCTCGTCAAGGACGCGGCGACGGGTGCGGTGCTCGCCGACCTCACGGAGATCGGCGAGCAGGTCGTCATCGCCAGGGCAGGCAGAGGCGGGCGCGGCAACGCGCGCTTTTCCAACGCGGCGAACCGCGCACCGACTTTTGCTGAGCTCGGCGAGCCGGGCGAGAGCAAGGAGCTTCTTTTAGAGCTCAAGCTGCTCGCCGACGTCGGGCTCGTCGGCTATCCGAGCGTCGGCAAGTCGAGCCTGATCACGGCAGTTTCGGCGGCGCGCCCCGAGGTCGCAGCCTACCACTTCACGACGCTCGTGCCCGTCCTGGGTGTCGTCAAGACGGACTACGAGAAGAGCTTCGTCATGGCGGACATCCCGGGGCTCATCGAGGGCGCGGCGGACGGCGCGGGGCTCGGACACGACTTTTTGCGCCACGTCGAGCGCACGCGGCTCATCCTGCACCTCGTCGACGCCTCGGGCATCGAGGGGCGCGATCCCGTCGAGGACTACTACCGCATCAACGCGGAACTCAAGAAGTACAGCGAGAAGATCGCCTCGCGCATGCAGATCCTCGTCGCCAACAAGATGGACTTGCCCGAGGCGGCCGAGAATCTGCCGCGTTTAGAAGCTCTCGCGAAGAAGGAGGGCATCCGCATCTTCGCCGTTTCTGCAGCGGCGCATCGGGGCTTGAAGGAGCTCATCGCCTATGTGGGCGAAACGCTCGAAACTCTGAAGGACGAGCCGCAGGAGTCGGGCGAAGAGATGCGCGTCTACGACGCTTCGCTCGACGATAGCGCAGAGGATGCCGTGATAATCACGCGCAACGATCGCGGCGATTTCATCGTGGCGAACAAGGCGCTCTTGAAGCTCGTCGCCATGACGAACTTCGGCAACGACGAGGCGGTGCGCCGCTTCCAGTACATCTGGCGCATGAAGAAGATTGACGCGCAGCTCAAGGAGCGCGGTATCAAAGAGGGCATGACGGTTCATATCGGCGATATGGAGTTCGAGTATCGCGAGTAGCCGCGAATCTGTAGGAGGCATGGTCGTATGAATGCACGCGAGCGCCTGCGCGAGGCAAAGCGCGTCGTCGTCAAGGTCGGCACGAGCACGCTCGTGCGCGCTTCGGGAAAGCCCGACTTCCGGCGCATGGATCGCCTCGTGCGCGAGATCGCCTACCTCAAGAACGAGGGGCGCGAGATGGTGCTCGTGAGCTCAGGAGCCATCGCCATCGGCATGGACAGTATCGGCCTTCGCCAAAAGCCCGCGGAGATTCCCGCGCGCCAGGCGCTCGCTGCCATCGGGCAGTCGAGCCTTATGACGCTCTACAAGAAGTTCTTCGCCGACTACGGGCAGACGGCGGCGCAGGTGCTCTTGACGAAGGAGAATGCGGCGCGCCACCATCAGTACGCGAACTCGCGTAACGCGCTCTTGGAGCTCATCGCCATGGGCGCCGTGCCCGTCATCAACGAGAACGACGTCGTCGCCGTCGACGAGATCAAGATCGGCGACAACGATACGCTCTCGGCGACGGTCGCGACGCTCATCGACGCCGATGCGCTGCTCATCCTGTCGGACATCGACGGGCTTTATACGGTGAATCCGCACGAGGATAAGAGCGCGCACCTCATTACGGAGGTCGCGGAGATCACGCCCGAGATTGAGCGCATGGCGGGCGGCGCGGGCTCTGCCTTCGGCACGGGCGGCATGGCGACGAAGATCGAGGCGGCGAAGATCGCTGTGAACGCGGGCGCGACGTTCGTCATCGCGCCGAGTGCGAAGGACGATGTGATCGCGGCGGTGCTCGCGGGCGAGCCCGTAGGCACGGTGTTCCCCGCGAAGGAAGCGCACCTCAGGGTGCGAAAGAGCTGGCTCGCGTTCGGCAAGCGCATCGCGGGCGACATTGTCGTGGACGCGGGCTGCGAAGAGGCGATGCGCGCGCACGGCTCCAGCCTTCTCGCGGCGGGCATCATCGCCGTCGAGGGCGATTTTGCGGCGGGCACGACGGTGCGCGTGCTGTCGGCGAAGCAGCAGGAGATCGCGCGCGGCATCGTCAACTACAGCGCGGCGCAAATCGGGAAGATCGCGGGGCAAAGAAGCTCCGACTTTGCGAAGCTCATCGAGGGCGATTTCCACGAGGAGGTCATCCACCGCGACAACATGGTGCTGATGGTCTGAAACTGCCGGCAGGGGGGATTCGGTATGGATATAGAAGCGTTGGTCAGAGAAAAGGCGCAGGCGGCGAAGAAGGCGGCGCATCTTCTGGCGGTGATGAAGCCCGAGCAGAAGAATCATGCGCTCTGCGCCATGGCGGAGGCGCTCGAAAAGCGCGCGAACCTCATCTTGGAGGCGAACGCCGCCGACCTCGAAGAGGCGCGCATGAAGAAGGATATGAAGCGCTCCTACCTCGACCGCCTCATGCTCGACGAGAGCCGCATCCAGTCGATGGCGGACGGGCTTCGCCAGACGGCGGCTCTCGCCGATCCCGTAGGGCGCGGCGACTTTTCGACGGTGCGGCCGAACGGGCTTGAGATCCGCCGCGTGCGCGTGCCACTCGGTGTTATCGGCATCATCTACGAGGCGCGCCCCAATGTGACGGCGGATGCGGCGGGGCTCTGCCTGAAGTCGGGCAACGCCGTGCTGCTGCGCGGCGGCTCGGAGGCGCTGCGCTCGAATGCGGCGATCGCCTCTTTGCTCACGCAGGCGGCGCAGGAGGCGGGCATCCCCGCGGGCGCCATCGGCTTCATCGACTCTGCCGATCGCAAGGGCGTCGAGGCGATGCTGCACCTGCGCGGTCTGCTTGACGCCGTCATCCCGCGTGGCGGTGCGGGGCTCATCCGCGCCGTGGTGGAGGGAAGCACGGTGCCCGTCATCGAGACGGGCAGCGGCATCTGCCACACCTTCGTCGACGAGAGCGCCGACCTCGATATGGCGGAGAAGATCGCGCTGAATGCGAAGGTTTCGCGCCCGTCTGTCTGCAACGCGATGGAGACGCTGCTCGTGCATGAAAATATCGCCGAGAGCTTCCTGCCGCGCCTCGTGCGGGCGATGGAGGCGGCGGGCGTCGAGCTGCGCGGCTGCGCGCGCTCGCGTGCGATCGCGGGCACGCTCAAGGAGGCGACGGACGAGGACTGGGCGACGGAGTACGGCGACCTCATCCTCTCGGTCAAGGTCGTGCGCGACGTGGCGGCAGCCATCGCGCACATCAACCGCTACAACACGGGGCACTCGGAGACGATCGTCACGAACGACGTCCGCAACGCGCACCGCTTCCAGGCGGAGATCGACGCGGCAGCGGTCTACGTCAACGCCTCGACGCGCTTTACGGACGGCGGCGAGTTCGGCTTCGGCGCGGAGATCGGCATCAGCACGCAGAAGCTGCACGCGCGCGGTCCCATGGGGCTCGTCGAGCTGACGACGATGAAGTATCTGATCTACGGCGAAGGACAAGTGCGCGAATGAAGCAGCTCCTCGGCTACGCGCGCGCGCTGCGCCAATATCTTTCGACGGCGAAGGGTGCCTACGATTTTTACGACGCGTTCAGAGCCATCGTCGTCGTCGCGCTGAGTATGGCGGCGGCTGTCGCGCTGGCGGTCTTTCTGTTCGGCTGACGCACAGGTGCATGTCACGTCTTTCGTGTGAATAAGCGGAGGTGAGGTCATGGCAGCAGAGAAAAAGCGTGTCGGCATCATGGGCGGCACGTTCGACCCTATCCACATCGGCCATCTTGTCATCGCGGAGGCGGCGCGCGAGCAGCTGGCGCTCTCCGAGGTGATCTTCATTCCCGCGGCGCAGCCGCCGCACAAGGCGGGGCGCGAGGTCGCGCCCGCTGGGCACCGTCTGCATCTGGTGCAGCTCGCGACGGAGAGCAATCCCTTCTTTCGCGTGCTCGACGTGGAGATGAAGCGCGAGGGGCCTTCGTACTCCTACGATACTTTGCGTGCGCTTGTCGAGACGCACGGCGAAAGTACGGACTTCTACTTCATTGTCGGCGGCGACGAGATGAACACCATCCTCACATGGCACCGCATCTCCGAGCTCTTCGCCCTCTGCCGCTTCGCGGCGGCGAGGCGGCAGGGGGCGCCGCTCTCTTTGCTTGAGGTGCGCGAGCGGCTCGGCGAAGAGGTGCTCGCGCGCATCCACTCCGTGCAGGCGCCAGAGCTGGAAATCTCCTCGACCGACATTCGCCGCCGCCTGCGCGAAGGCCGCTCGATCCGCTACCTCGTGCCGGAAAAGGTCGAGGCGTACATCTGCAAGGAAGGTCTGTATCAATGAACTACGAGGCGATGAAAGAGGAACTGGGGAAGCGGCTGCAGCAGAAGCGCTACGAGCATTCCCTCGGCGTGGCGGACACAGCTGCAGCGCTCGCAGGGCGCTTCGGCGTCGACGTCGAAAAGGCGCGCGTCGCGGGTCTCCTGCACGACTGCGCGCGCGAGTACCCCGTATCTGAGCTGCCCATGGAAGCGGCGCGGCGCTCGATCTCCTACGGCGAGGTCGAGCGCGCCATGCCGCTCCTTCTGCATGCCTATGTGGGCGCAAAGCGCGCGGCGGAGCTTTACGGCGTGACCGATCCCGAGATCCTGCAGGCGATCTGGCGCCATACCGTCGGCGGCGAGCACATGACGAAGCTCGACAAGATCATCTATTTCGCCGACATGATCGAGCCGCAGCGCGATTATCCCGAGGTGGCGGCGCTGCGCGAGCTCGCGCGCACGACCGATCTCGACGCGATGCTGCTCGAAGGGCTGTCGAAGTCCATCGCCTTCATCCTGCAGACGGGTCGGCTCATCCATCCGACGACGGTGGCGGCGCGCAACGAGCTCCTGCTCGCCGCCCGCGCGCGAGAGAGGCGTGCGCCATGACGCGCAAGGCGAGGAGCCGCACGCAGGAAAACATCCGCCTCAAGCGCAAGGAGCAGGCGCGCCGCCGCCGCATCGCGCGCGCGCGCTTCATCGTGCTGATGTTCTTCCTCAGCATATTCGTCACCGTGCTCGCCGTCGCAGGCTACTTCCTCTACGGCATCGGACACAGCATCTATCAGGAGATCGACGCCGTCTATCAGGGCTACGAAGAGCGGCGGCAGGTGCGCGACCGCCACATCGACGCGCGTTTCGACGGCTATACGAACGTGCTCGTGCTCGGCATTGACGAGGGCGCCGATGAAAACGGCACGGAAGGCAAGCACGCCGATACCATCCTGCTCCTCAGTATGGACAACGCCACGGGCAGTCTGCGCGCCATCACCGTGCCGCCCAACATGATCGTCCAGCTGCCGCAGAACGGCGGCGACATACGCGCGACCGACCTCTACGCGCACGGCGGCGCGCCGACGATGGTGCAGACGCTCTCGGAGCTTCTCGGCGTCTCCATCCATCAGTATGTGACGCTCGACACGCAGGCGCTCGCCGACCTCGTCGACGTCCTCGGCGGCGTCGATCTCTACGTCGAGGACGAGATGAATTATGACGACCCCGAGGCGGGGCTCTCGATCC
>CAMURM010000070.1 GCA_947097535.1 uncultured Selenomonas sp. | reverse complement strand
CAGCCTCGTAGAAGCCCTCGCGGTCATAAAGCCCCGTGAGCTTGTCGCGCGACCACGTCTCCTCTTCCTTCACCGCAGCTTCTGCATACCGATCACGCACGGTGTAGTAATAGCCCTTGTAGCGCCCGTCAGCGTCGAAGAGCTTCGCCATCGTCACCCTATAGGTAAATTTCTCGCCTTCGAGGAAGAAATCCTGCTCCCACGAAGCCGTGCTTTCCCATGGCATTTCCCAGCTCTCGTCCTTGAGCCATGTAGTGAAGAAATTGCGCAGGAGCGCGAGCTCACCCGGCGGCACCTGGAAGAGGCGGTACGCCTCAAGATTTGCATAGATGCAGGTATCTTCCACACTGAAGCACAGGACGCCCGCATGCGCTGTGTCCTTCACGCGCGAGAGGAGCTGCAAGACGTCGCGGTTGCTCATCTCACGTGCCTCGGCGTTGCGCGGGTAGTTCGTCACGAGTTCCATCGCACATGGCAGGATGCTTTTGTCCGGCATCTCCAGCTCGACCGGCGCGGAAAGGACATGGTAGATCTTGTCGCCCGCGACCTCATCCTTCTCCATATTCGACTGCGCCTTGCCGGCACAGAAGCTTGTACAGTAACGACAGCGCCGCATTCTGCCCCATGTGGTGAAGCAGCGACCTTCGCGCCGCACGGTGCCGTCATCTTCAAAATGAAGCACCTTGCAGTCCTTTGCATCCACGAAGCGAACGAAATCATAGATCGGCGCAAGATTTCGCTCAAGCTGGCGCGCTTCCTCCAAGCTGAACCTTGCCATACGTTTCCCTCCTATAATACCACGGAGAGGACAGCCGCGCCATCCAGATTCCTTGGCTTACTTCTCATGAATTTTCAATGAATCACGCCTATTTTACCATGTTCTAGCAGAAAAAGATAGTTTTTTCTTTCGTGAGAAAGAACTATTCTTCCTTTCTTCAGCGATATATATATGTTGAAACCTTGCGGCAGGCGACTGCCTCGGGCAGAGCTGAGAGCCAGTCAGCGAGCGGGCGATCTCGGACGATAAGCCCAGATGTGATTTCCATGAGCGGCAGGAGGACGAAGGCGCGCTCGTGCAGATACGGATGCGGCAGGCGAAGTTCCGGCGCCTCGCTCGTATAGCCTTCGGCGAGGAGCATGTCGATGTCGATCGTGCGCGGCCCCCAGTGCACCTTGCGCACGCGGCCGAGAGCGCGCTCGATGCGCTGCAGGAAGCGCAGCAGGACGAGCGGGCGAAGGCGCGTCTCCAAGGCGGCGCAGGCGTTGAGGAAGGGCGGCTGCGCCTCGTTGCCCCAGGGCGGCGTCTCGTAAAAAGAGGATAGACGCAGGAGCCGTGTATCCTCGATCTGCGCCGCGAGGCGCAGCGCGCGCTTCAGGGAGGCGCGGCGGTCTCCGACGTTCGCACCGAGACCGATGTAGACGATGTACGGTGCGCTCGTGCAGGCGGGTCGGCAGGACGCGGGCGCGACGGCAGCCGTCCGCCCGCGCCGCGCATTTTCGCCGCTCATGCGCGGCTCCTCTCGATGCGCACGCAGACATCGCGGAAAGTTCCTGCAAGCGGCGCCGCCGGCTTATGCACGGCGACCTCGACGCGCTCGATGGGATAGCGCGCGAGCAGATTTGCCGCGATCTTTTCCGCCACCGCCTCGATGAGATTCTTCGGCTCACCCTCGACGACGGCGCGCACATCCTCAAAGACCGCCGCGTAGTCGACACTCTTTTCGAGATCGTCCGTCCGTCCCGCTTCCTGCGTACTGAGGCAGAGCACGGCGTCGACGACGAAGCGCTGCCCCTTTTGCCGCTCTTCGTCAAAGCAGCCGTGATAGCCGAAGAACTCCATGCCCGAAAGTTCAATCCTGTCCATGTTTCCTGCCCTCCAATATGATGTCCGCCATGCGGCACATGCGCGCGATCTCCTTGACGTCGTGGACGCGCACGATCGAGGCTCCCGCCGCGACGCCGAGCACCGATGCCGCGCCCGTCGCCTCAAGCCGCTCTTCTACGGGAAGATCAAGCGCGTAGCCGATGAAGCTCTTGCGGCTCGCCCCCAGGAGCAGCGGCAACGGCTCGCCGTCGAGTCTGGAGAGCTCATGCAGGCGGTGCAGTACCTCGATGTTCATCGCCGGCGTCTTGCCGAAGCCGATGCCCGGGTCGAAGATCAGCGCTTCCTTCGCCACGCCCGCGTCTTCGGCGATAGCGCAGCTCTCGCGGAAGAAATCCTGCATAGAGGCGATGATGTCCTTTTCATAGACGGCAGTCGCCTGATTGTGCATGACGACGACGGGCGCATGCGCCGCCGCCGCGACACGCGCCATGGCGCCGCGCGGCTCTGCCGCGTACTGCAGCCCCCAGATGTCGTTCAATATATCGGCGCCGAGCTGCAGCGCCGCGCGCGCCGTCTCCGCCTTGAATGTATCGACGGAGATCGGCACGGGAATCTTGGGCGCGAGGTATTCGAGAAAGGGCGCAAGGCGCGCCATTTCCTCTGCCGCCGCGACGGGAACGAAGCCCGGCCGCGACGACTCCGCGCCGATGTCGATGATCGCCGCGCCGTCCTCAACCATCGAGAGCGCATGCTCGAGCGCCTTATCCAGGGTGTTCCACCTGCCGCCGTCCGAAAAGGAATCGGGCGTCACGTTCAGTATGCCCATGACGAGCGTGCCCTCGCCGAGCGTCAGCTCCTTGCCCGAGGGCAGCACATAGTGCCGCTTCACCTTCATCGCCATCATCCTTTCATGCCGCGCAGCAAGAGCTCCCACGCTTCTTTACGAAGCGTCGTATCCGAGGCAAGGCGCCCGCCCGCCTCCGAGGTCAGCGTGCGCGTCTCGGGCGCAAGCTCGCCGCGCATCATCATGCAGAGCTGGCGCGCCTCGCAGATGACGAGCACACCCTTGGCCGAGAGTCCTTCGAGCACGGCATCGGCGATCTCGCGCGTGAAACGCTCCTGCAACTGCGGCCGCCGCGCCAGCAAATTCACAACGTGGACGAACTTGCTGAAGCCCGCGATCTTGCCGTCCTTCGGCAAGTAGGCGATGTGCACCTCGCCGAAAAAGGGCACGAGATGGTGCTCGCACAGAGAATAAAACGGGATGTGCTGCACGCCCGTAAGCCCCTGCGCGCTCGTCTCGAAGAGCTCACCCCATGCCGCGCCCGCATCTTCCGTGCAGCCCGAAAAGAGCAGCTCGAACATCTCCGTCACGCGCTCGGGCGTCTTCTCCATGCCGCGCGCCGCGAGGTCGAGCCCCATCGCCTCCAGAAATGCGCGCATCGCCGCGCTCGCCTTCTCGTTCATCATACCTGCCGCCCCTCGCTACATACATAAAAAGGGCGCGAAAACGCGCCCTCCTAAAATCACCACATGGTGCGCTCGGCGGGAGTCGAACCCACGCTTTCAGCTCCGGAGGCTAACGTCCTATCCACTGGACTACGAGCGCATCAAAGACAATATATCACTTTTCCCGGGGAAATGTCAATTTTTATTTGCGGCGAAGTCTTTCTCTATGTATGGACGGCATGATGATTACGCAACAGCACGCATAGAAAAAGCAGCCCCAAGCATTTGCCTAGGGCTGCCTTCTATACGTTTCTCAGTTGTCCGCCCAGATGGTCTTCATCGTATCGCCGAAGGTCTCATCGAGGTGCTGCAGGATGACATCGAGGATCGTGCGCACGATGTCGGGCTCGAAGGCTTCGTCAGAGGCGGGCAAGCAGGCGTCGAGGACGAGGCTGCCGTCTTCCACCGTGTAATACTTGAACACCTTGTAGCGGCTGTTCATCTCATTGATATATGCCGCGAGGTCGCTCTCGTTCTTCTCATTGACGACCTTGCTGCCGACGATGACGCGCACAATGCCGTAGATCGAGGCGTCGAGGATGACGATGACGGGCAGGAACTGACCCTTGATTTCCATCGAGGAGCGGTAGAGCACCGTGCCGTATTCGTCGCCGACTTCCTGCTTCTGGAATGCCTGGATGTCAAGCTCCTTGAGCATCGCATCGAATTTCACGGCCTTTTCCGACTTGAGAGCTTCCGCCGGCTTTTCTGCCTTCGCCGCCTTCTTCGTCTCTTTTGCTTCTACTTCGAGGTTTTCATCTTTTTCTGCCATGTAAACTCTCCTTTTCTCTGTGGAAGCGCTGCACAAAGCTTGCCGGCACTTCCCTGCATCTGCGGGGAAAACTTTTCCCCGACGTTAAACATCACCCGGCGCCGCTTTTTCGAGGAAGCGGCGCGCGAGGATGACGGCGACGAAATCATCGACAGGCTCGGGCGGCACGAGCATCGTCACGGGCAGGAGCCGCCTCCAGCCGCGCGGCGGGTGCGCCTGCCAGTACGCCCGCTTCGCCATGTCCGTCGTGCGGTACTCGTCGACGAGTACCACAAGGAGCTCGGGCATGACTCTTTCTATGCGCTCCCTTGCTTCCCGGCTCGTCGTGCCGTTGCCGAGCACAAGGGTAGTAAACGCATACCTAGAATATGTATCGGCGATTTCACGCTCAAGGTTAAGCGTTTCGATAACTTTTTGGCAGAGTACGGCACCCGCAGCGTCGAGAACGGCGAAACCGCACTTCTCGCGGCCGGGATCGACAGCGGCGAGCGGCCTTCCGCCCATCACTCAAGCTCCTTTTCCAGCTTGATGTTGAGGCGCAGGGGGCCGAGCGCGTCGGTGTCGTCGCGCGCGTAGGCGGAGAAGAGGATCATGCCGTAGAGAGGCTCGACGGCATGCACGATGTCGTAGAGCTGCTCGCCGTCGATGACGCCGACGGTGCCGCGGATGGGATCAGGCAGGATGCCGTGCGCCGAGGCAGCGGCGTTGACGCGTTTCAAGAAGTCCATGACCAGCTCTTCCGACGCCTGCTCATCACCCGTACCCTTCAGGCGATAGGATTGGGCGATGATGAACTCGCCCTTGCGATAGACAATGCTGTTCGGATGCAGGTCGAGAGAAGCGCGCACGGCTTCGCCGCGCACGAGGTTGCCCGCCGCGACGATGCGCACGACCATGTCGCCGGGGCTCTTGGCAATGCGCGCGACGGCGTCGTCGACCTCGGGCGAGTAGACCCAGATCTCGCCGTCGGGCAGATCCTTGCCGAGGCGCGCCGAGACGTTGCGGCTCGCGAGCTGCGCGAGCGCCGTGACGTCGGCACGCACCTCGTCCTCGGGGCGGCTGCCCTTGATGACGCCCGCGGCGATGACCTCACCCGCGCGGTAGACGATGTCGCCCTCGCGGATGATCTCAAGGCCGCGCCGCAGATCCTCCGTGCGCCTTTCGAGCGTCTTCTTGTCGGCGGTGAGCTGTTCGTTGCTTGCCGTAAGCTTCCCGTTCGCCGCGTCGAGCGCGTCATTTTCCGACGCGAGCGAGCGGTTCATCTCGTCGAGCGCGATGTTCTTTGCCGCGAGCGCATCGTTCTCTGCCGCGAGTGCATCGTTCTCTGCCGCGAGCGCACGATTGCCGTCGGAGAGCCTCTGCGCCTCCTCTTCGAGCGAGCTTACGCTCGCCTTGAGGTCGGCGAGCGCCTTGTCCGCCTTGCTCTGCTCGGCGCGCGCCGCTGCCAGATCGTCGGACGCTCCCTTCAGCTTCGCCTCGGTCTCCTGCAGCGAGCGGTTGAGCTGCTCCATGCCAAAGAGCGCCGTGCGCACGTTTTCCGATGCGGCGGCGAGGATGCCGAAGGTCAGCGTCGTGATGACGAAGCCCGTGACGATGGTGACTATGGTCGACGTGTGGCGCGGCCTGAGCCCGAAGAGCGACAGGCGCTTCTTGCCAACCTTCGTGCCCACGCGGTCACCGATGACGGCGATGACGCCGCCCGTAACTATGAGCACGAGTATCAAGACGATCCCATACATCGAGATACGCTCCTTTCTCCCCCGAGAATTTTCCCTGCCCCAGCAGCGGCAAGGACGAGGCGGTGCTCGTCAGCGCGCCGCCTGACGCATGAGGTAGCCGCCGCAGAGGAAGCCGACGACGTTCGGCAGCCAGACGGCGTAGGCGGGGTTCAGAGCGCCCGACTGCGCGATCGCGCCCGCCATCGTCATGAGCACGTAGTAGATAAAGAAGATCAAAAGGCTGAGCCCCACGCCGCGCGAGGAGCTGCTGCGGTTCGGCTGGATGCCGAGCGGCACGCCGATGATGGCGAACACAAGGCTCGCCATCGGGATCGTGATGCGCTGGTAGAGCTCCGTTTCGAGCTTCTTCGTGTCGACGAACTGCGCGTGCATGATCTCGATCTGCTGGCGCAGCTCCTTCATCGTCAGCTCTTCCGGCGTTTTCTGCTCGCGCACGATGCGTCCGGGTCCCGCGCTGATCGGCAAAATCTGCTTGTCAAAGCGCATTGTATGCTCCGACTTGCCGCCCGCGACCTCGTAGATGACGCCCTGGTACATCGTCCACCGCGAGCCTTCCCACTTGGCATAGGCGGCATCCTCGACGTAGTTCGTCTCGCCGTTTTCAAACGACTGCAGCGTCACGCCCTCAAGCGTTTCCGTCGCGGCGTCGAAGCGGCGCGCGTACATGAGCCGCTGCAGATTGCCGTCTGCGATCTCCTTGATGATGATGTGCTCCTGTGACTTGGGCGCGGCATTGTTTTGAATCTCATAGGTGATGACGTCCTTGTAGGCGTTGTTCGCGCGCGGCACGACGTACTCCGTAAAGAGAATGGAGAAGATGCTGACGACGACGCCTAAGACGATGACGGGCGCGGCGATGCGCTGGAAGCCCACGCCGCACGACTTCATCGCCGTGATCTCGCTCGCGCTCGACATCCTGCCGAAGGTCAGAAGAGCCGCCAGGAGCATCGACATCGGAAAGGTGTAGATGGCGATGGCGGGCAGGCTGAAGATGAACATCTTGACGACCGAGCCAAAAGAGGCGCCGTATTCCGTGATGTACTGCGCGATGCGAAAGAGCGTACCCGAGCCGACGAACACGGCGGAGCTTGCGCATATACCGAATAGGAAGGCGACGCAGACCTCACGGAAGATATATTTGTCCAAAAGTCGTATTTGCATTTGCATAAAGGCGCTCCTATAACGTGAAGTTGTCGCCGAGGTAGAATTTGCGTGCGAGCTCACTCGACGCGATGGTCGCACTGTCCCCTTCGAGGAGGATCTTGCCGTCGTTTAAGATGTAGGCACGGTCGACGATGTGCAGCGTCTCGCGCACGTTGTGGTCGGTGATGAGGATGCCGATGCCGCGCTGACGCAGGTAGGAGATGATGTCCTGTATGTCGGCGACGGCGATGGGATCGACGCCGGCGAACGGCTCGTCGAGCAGGATGAACTGCGGCTCGATGGCGAGGCAGCGCGCGATCTCGACGCGGCGGCGCTC